>JAJAZK010000024.1 GCA_026785765.1 Rhodoferax sp.
ACAACAGGCGCAGGCTCTCGACGGTACGCACTGGTAAGGCCTGCGCCTCGTCGATCACCGCCACAACCGGGCGCCCTTGCGCGGCATGCGCCAGCAAGCAGACCTGCAGCGCGTCGAGCAGCCGGTACCGCGTTGCCGACTGCGGGACCTTGAGGCCCAGTTCCTGCGCCAGCGCCAGCAACAGATCCTTCGGCCCCAGGTCTGGATTGGGAACATAGGCAGTGACGCATTCATCCTGCAGGCTGCGCAACAACTGTCGGCACAGCACGGTCTTTCCGCACCCCACTTCACCAACAATTTTCAGGAAGCCTTCGCCGCTGCGGATGGCTACCAGCAAGGTGTTGAGCGCCGCCTGCGCGCCTTCGTGCGGGAAAAAGAACGCCGAGTCCGGTGTGATCGCGTACGGCGCCTCGCGCAGCGAGAAATGCCGCAGGTACAACACGGTCAGGGCAACTTCGGCCGGCCGTCTTCCACCCGCCCGTCGAGGCGGATCACGCGGCTGCGTACCACCTCGATGTCTTCGAGCGCCGAGCGCACCTGGCGGTTCTGCTGCTCCCAGTCCTGGGCCGAACGAATGATTGTCGGCTTGATCAGCACCACCAGTTCCTTCTTGCGTCCGGTCCTGGAGCTGTTGCCCAGCAGGGAAGAGAAAAAATTCAGCCGGGTCGAACCCGGGACACCTGAGGCAGACCGGGACGAATCCAGTTGCATCAGGCCACCGATGGCGACAATGCTTCCGTCTTGCACCCGCACCATGGTATCGGACTCGTTTACCGTGCTCGAAGCCAGCGGCAAGCGGTAGTTGCCAATGCTGCCCAGGTCGATTTGTTTGGTGCGTTCGGTCACGTTCGTAATCGACGGATGGATATGCAGCATGATGCTGTTGCTGTCATCGATCTGCGGCGTCACATCCAGCGCAATGCCGGAGAAAAACGGCGTCAGCGTCAACGTCGGCAACGTGGTGCTTGCGGTCGAACCGGCCGCCGCTGCCGTCGTCGAACCGCCAGACACGTTGGTCACGAAGTATTCATCATTACCGACCTTGAGGACCGCTTTCTGGTTGTTCAATGTGGCGATCCGCGGGCTGGACAGCGTCTGCACATCACCCTGTGTTTCCAGGAACCCGAGTACGGCAGCAAAACGGCTGGTGGAGAGGGCCAGGCCGAACAGGCCGCCGCCACTTTGCACAGACGGAATTGGCACCGCGCCGGGCCGCACCACCACGCCCGACTGCAGCAGGGGATTGGACGACGCGACGCCACTTCCCAGCACGCCGGCGGCGAGTCCGCCTGAGCCCCCGGCTGTGGCCAGGGCCGCCCAGTTGACCCCGCTCTGGTAACCGTCGCTGAGTTCCACCTCGACGATCTTGGCTTCGATCATCACCTGGCGTTCCACCGCAACCTGCGCCGCCTTCAGGAACCGATCCACCTGGCGCAGCTCGTCGGGCATGGCGCGCACGGCCATGATGCCGGCCTGCGGGCTGACGATGACACTGCGGCCGACGCCGCTGCCGACCAGGCCACGCACCGCATCCGCCAGTTCGCTCCACAGGTTGGTCGACGAACTGGTGGTGACCCGGGTGTTTTCCAGCTGCTGCGCGGCTGCGGTCGGTGTTGTGGCGCTCGCCGTGCCGCCACTGTTTCCAGAACCACTCCCGCTGGCGCCGCTCACACCACCCGATGCCACGCGCAGGTCACTGCTGCCGCGGCGTTGTGAATTCGGATAGTTGATGGTGAATATGCGCGTCTGCAAGCTTGGAGCAAAGACGGTAATGCGACGGCCGTCGATCTTGAAGTCATAGCCGTACACATCGCGCAGCGACTCCAGCGCCTCCAGAACCGTGACCCCACGCAGGGTGACCGAGAGGGTCCCCGACACGTCCGGATGCAACAACATGCTGTAGCGCGTATCGGCGACGATGGCCAGAAACACTTCACGTGCCTGCGCGTTGTTGACCAACAGGTCCAGCCGCGGCTCCGCCGGAGCCGCCGCGGCGACGGGAACTGGCTCCGCCAGCGCATCGCTGACCCGGGCCGGCACGGCCGGGGCTGCAGTCGTGGCCGCCAACTGGGCGGACAAAATCGCGCCGACCTCGGGCGTGCGCAAAGGGCGGTCGCTCGCACAGCCGCTCAAAAGGCCCGCCATGGCGCAGGCCATCAGCAAGCCCGGCCGCAGCGCCGCAGGGGCGTGACGGCACGGCGACGCGACTGACGCAATCGATAGAAACAGATTCATGGCATCGGACTCGTCATTCATGGAAAAAGATACTTGGCGATGGAACTCAGCCCACTCATGGCAGTGTCTTGCGTTGCACGCCGGCAAACCGCGCGATCTTGCGCACCACCTTGCCCTCGCGTAGCCAGATTTCGGTTTCACTGATGCGTTCGATGCGGGCGTCACCAAGCTTTTGACCCTGCCCGTAAAGCCGACCGCCGACGACGACGTACGGCTGCCCCTCGCGCACGATCACAGTCATCGCAGGCGGTGGCTGCGGCTTCTCGCCAGCGTTTTCTGCGCTGCCCGGAACCGTCACCACCGGCGGCACCAGGGTCGGATCGCGCATGCCCTGGGCCAGCAGCGTACCTGGCCCCAGGGAAAAAGCAAGAATGGCGATCAGACCAACTGACCGGGCTGCCCGAAGTGGGGCGAAATGCGAGATTTTCATGGTTGTGGCGCCAGCAGGAAAACCTGCAGCGTCAGTTGCGGTGGTTGTTGCTCGGCGGCCAGCTTCATCGTGCCCCAGCGCAAGTCCGGCAAGGCGCGCTCGAGTGTTTCTACGTAACGCACGAGTTCCGCAAACGGCCCGGCAACCGTCAGCTCCATCGCCTGCCGTACGACGGCCACCTTTGCCGCTGCGCCGGCTTGACCCGGCTGCCCGCTGCCGCCTGCCACCACTTCGCCGGGCAGATTTCCCGTTTTCACCAGCGTCAACGCTGCATGCCTGCGCAAAAAATGCACCAGTACGTCCTGCAAGTTGACAGTCCCGCGAGTCGGACCAGCCAACATGGCAATTGCCGCATCCACTGACGCGGTCTCCGCTTTTGCAGCAGCGATTTCTTCGCGCACAAGTTTGGCTGGATCGGCCGCCGAAGCCTTGGCCTTGACCGCCTCCCGCAACCGCTGGAGCTCCAGACTCTCAGCGGCAAACCGCTGCTTCACATTCAGGTGCACCGAGCGCGCGGGCGCCAGCCAAACCTGGTCAGTAATCGCCACGCAGACCGCAATCAGCGACAAAAACAAAAACACACGCTCGCGCAGACTCAGTGCATCGATACGCCGGGACAGGCTCTGCCAGGTCTTGTTCAAGGTCTGGCTCCAGCGGACGTGGCGTCTGGGGCGCGCACCACCGCACTGACCATAACAAATGACCATAGCGCTGGTTGCTTGCCGACTCCCGACGGTGGCAGTGGCAGAACGCCGGCGCGTGCCGCACCCGGCGCATTGGCGCCGACGGCTTCCACCTTCACCTGGGTCAACTGCTGGCTTGCCAACAGGGGACTTTGTGCCAGTTGCGCGACCCAGTCGTTCAACGCGGCTGGTTCCTGCGAGAAACCACCAACTTCGAGCCGGGATGATTCGGCCAAAACACTGGTAACCCAGACCACTGGTGGAATGGTCTGGGCGACCAACCGCAGCCTGGCGGAGTGTCCAAACCCGGGACGAAACAGACCAAGACCCATGGTTTCGAGCGCGGATTTTCGCTCGGCGAGAGCGACACGCGCCTGCTGCAGCTCCTGCGCCAGCCGCTTGTCGTCGGTCGCGTTATTGCCGGAGTCGACCACCAATGCTGCGCGCAAAGTCGCCAGTTCCGGCGCCTGCGCTGCCAATGTCGTCGTGAAGGCGGCGCTGGCTGAGCGCAGGCTCCACACGCCGTACGCCGCAAGGGCTCCACCGAGCACGACAAACAGCGCCAGTGTCTGCAGCATTGCCTGCGCAGAAAAGTACCGCTTTTGGGTCAGCAGTACCGGCGTGCTAAGGTTGATTTGCTGGGGCATCGCGGAGTAGAGGCAGTCGGATTCTCAGGGCACAGACGACGGGCGATCACAGTTTGCGGGAGTCGGTTCGCATGAGCAGCCCCAACAATGGCCAACACGCCGCCAGGACATCTTCCTCGCCACCTTCGAAACCCTGAAAATGCGCCCGAATGTCCATTGGAAGTACGCTCAGGTTCAGCTCGCGGCTCAGCCACTGCGCGAGCTCGGCGGTGCGCGCGCCGGCCTGTACCCGCACAGTCGCCAGTGGCAGGCTGGACCACGTACGGTCCCATAGATCGAGTGAGCGCTGCACCTCCACCAGAAACCTTTGTGCGCGCTCGACCTGCTCGGATGCCGCGCTCGCAGCCGATGCGGGCTTGCTGACGGTTGCAACCGAGTAGTCGCTGCCATGCGACACGCCATCCACGCCGTAGTCTGGCACATACTCGCCCACGGGCGTGTAGGCATCGGCTTGGGC
>JAJAZK010000025.1 GCA_026785765.1 Rhodoferax sp.
AGCCTCGGTCGCGGTGACAAACCCGAACCGGATGCCACCGATGATGAGCACCGACAGCATCAGTGCCGGAACCGCCTGCACCAACGGGCCGGACACCGCAGACCATGATGGCGCTGGCGTGGCATCGCCGTAGCCCTTGCGCCGGGCAATGACGTAGACCATGCACATCAACAGCATGGCGATCAGCAACCCGGGCAGGATGCCCGCCAGGAACAGCTTGCCGACCGACACATTGGCGATCGATGCAAACACCAACATCGCGATGGACGGCGGAATCACGTTGGGCAGGATCGCCGAGGAGGCAATGACGGCGCAGCAGAAGGGCGCCGGGTAGCCGTTGCGCTTCATCTCGGGAACCATCATCTTGGACAAGAGCGCTGCGTCGGCGGTCGAGGAGCCGGAATCGAAGCCGAACATTACGCTGGTGAGCACATTCACCTGGGCCAATCCGCCGCGAAGATGCCCGACCAGCGCACGGGCAAGCCCGATCAGGCGCACCGTCAGGCCACCCGCGTTCATCATCTGCGCTGCCGCAATGAACAGCGGAATCGCCAGCAGCACGAATTTGGAAGAACCGACCACCATGTTGTGCACTACCGCCGCCGGCGGCAGCAAGTCGCCAGCATCGCTGGCCACGAAGGCAGCGAACAGCATGCAAAAGGCCACCGGAACACCCATCGCCAAGGTCACCACAAAGGAAATCGCCAGCAGCAACGTGGGGTTGCTGCTCTGGATGTCGGTGAGCTGGAAGAAGTCGATCACCAGCCAGACCAGAACCGCGAACCCGAACGCAGCCAGTTCCGCACGCCGACTTTCGGCAATCCGCAGCGCTGCGAGCAATTGATATAACAGCAGCACGCAGGCTGATATCGGAATGACCGCATACTGCCACCACGATGGCAAGCCCAGCGTGATACTGTTGCCCGACGTGATGCCGGCGATGGTCCAGCCAGCGGTGAGGAGCCGGATGCCGGTGTAAGTGACGACGGCTGCGGCCAGGAAGTCGACCGCGGCCTGCCCGGCGCCAGGCAACATGTCGCGCAGGATCGGAATGGCGATGTTCTTGCTGCGGTGGATGGCGATCGGGAGCACCGTGAATATCAGCCAGGTGAAAAGCCACAGACCGCCCTCCTCAGTCCAGCTAAACGAGGAATTGAAGGCGTATCGTGAGACAACCCCGCCCAGCACCACCACGATGATGGCCGACAGCAGCGCCGCCCCCAGATGGCTCAGCCAGGTGTCGAACCACAGGCGCAGCCGCAGCGCGCGTTGGCCGAGCGCATCGGTCTGCATGGCGTCGTCGGCCCTGCCCTCGACCAGGTCGAGGATGTCGGATCCGGATTTGGCAGTCATGGCTTCGACCCGACTGCGGGCGGCAACGGCACGCGCGTCAGGACTCGTCTCCTCCGCAGGGTTCGCAGAACTTTTTATTATTATAATAGCTCAAAGGCGACGTCAGCGATGTATTTGGCAGTTGCCCGCGCGCCGTTTCCAGGACGTGCAGGGTGCACGAATGCGGGCGCGGCGTGGCGCCGCTGGAATTGCGGCCTAACGCAAAGCCGCCGGTTTGGCGGTTGCCGTGCACGTGATGCTCGACGGCCTCTACTGGCAGGGCAGCTGTGTGCTACCTTTTGGCGAAGCCATCCACGACTACCTGAAGAACGGGCCAGCCTGACATGATCGCGGATTTGCAAGGCAAGGTGGCTATCGTTACTGGTGGCGCAAACGGCATCGGCCGCGCGACCTGTGTCGCGTTCGCGCAGGCCGGCGCCCGCGTCGCCGTGATTGATCAGGACGCAGCGGGTGCCAACGCGACGTGCGACGCGATCCGTCAGTCGGGTGGCGAGGCCATCGCAGTTGCCGCCGACGTGGGCGATGCGGTGCAGGTGCGGCATTACGTCCAGACCACCCTGGCAGCGTGGGGCCGCATTGACGCGCTGTTCAATAATGCTGGTATCGGTGGTGTGCAGTCGCCTGTGGTCGACTATCCGCCGGAGGTGTTTGAACGCGTGCTGCGTGTGAACCTCATCGGCACCTTGCTGGGCATGCAGGGCGTGCTGCCCGGGATGATCGCGCAGGGTAGCGGCGCGATCGTGAACATGGCCTCGGTGTCCGGCAATGTCGGGGCCCCCACCATGTGCGCATACTCGGCGAGCAAACATGCCGTGATCGGCCTGACACGCACAACCGCCGCCGAAGTGGGGCGCCAAGGCGTACGCGTCAACGCGGTGTGCCCTGGCCCGATCGATACCGACCTCATGGACGCCTTGCACCGGGGCATCAACCCGCAAGAGCCGGACGCAGTGAAGGCATTCAACGTCGGGCGCAACCCGATGGGTCGTTACGGTGACCCGGCCGAGGTGGCCAAGGTCGTTGTATTCCTGGCGTCGGACGGCGCTAGTTTCGTGAATGGTGCGGCCTGGGTAATCGACGGCGGGCGCACGGCAATCTGATTCCACGAACTTGGATACAGTCGAATGGATATGCGCTCGATTCTTCAAGCCACAGCAGTGATGCCGGTCCTGACCGTGCAGGACGCCACAACCGCCGGTGACCTCGCGCTCGCCCTGGTCGAAGGGGGTATTACCGTGTTCGAGGTGTTGTTGCGCACCCCGGCCGCCATTGCCGGCCTGGCCGCCATGGTGCGCGCGGCGCCGCAGGCCCGCATCGGCGCTGGCACCCTGCTGCACCGCGACGATGTGCTGCGGGCGGTCGACGCCGGAGCGGACTTTGGCGTCTCCCCTGCCCTCACGCCAGGCCTGGCGGCTGCGGTGCACGAAGCCCGCCTGCCCTTCCTGCCTGGCGTCAACACACCGAGCGAGGTGCTGGCCGCCTGGGATCTGGGCTTCGACACGCAAAAGCTGTTCCCCGCGCAGGGCGCCCAAGGCGTGGCCTGGCTGCAGGCGATTGGCCCGGTGTTTCCGCTGGTGCATTTTTGTCCGACCGGCGGTATCCGGGCGGCAGACGTGCCGACCTATCTGGCCCTGTCCAATTGCCTCGCCGTCGGCGGCTCCTGGGTGGCGCCGCCAGACCTGGTGCAGCGGCGGGACTGGAAGGCAATCACGGCCCTCGCACGGCAGGCCAGCGCCATGCGCCGAACCTGATTTATCGGCAGCACTGCGGAAATCTCTCAAACAGCATGCGCAAACACATGATCGCCGTCGGCGGCGTCTGCGCCACTACGATTTACCGCGTTCCGCACATCCCCAGCGCCCCGGCAAAGGTGCTGGCCAGCGAGATCTGCGAGGTGGTAGACGGAATGGCCTTGTCCGCCGCCTGTGCCTTCACACGCCTGGGTGGCAGTGCGTCGATCTGGGCACGCGTCGGCGACGATGCGCAAGGCCAGGCCATGCAAAACACCCTCGCCCGCGAGCAGATCGACGTCGGCGGCCTGCGCCAGGTGCCCGGTGCAACGACCCCCCGCGCGACCGTGGTGGTGAATGCACGCGGCGAACGGCTGGTGGTGCCGTTCCACGACCCGGGCACCGACGCCGCCGCCGACTGGTTGCCCTTGCAGTCCATACAAAACGCTGACTTCGTGCATTGCGACGCCCGCTGGCTGGAGGGTGCGCTGGCAGCCCTGCGCGAAGCCCACCGTCTTGGTATCGCATCCATGGTCGACGGCGACGTGGCGCCGCCTGAACTGCTGTCGCAACTGGTTCCGCTGGCGCGCTATGCCGTGTTCTCGGATGCAGGGTTGTCTGCCTATACCGCACTGTCCGGAGTCGAGGCCGGGTTGCGCCAGGTTGCACGAACACACCAGGGCCACGTCGGTGCCAGTTGTGGCGCCGATGGCTACTGGTGGCTGGAGGATGGGATGTTGCGACACGCTGCTGCGCCTGCAGTGGAGGTTGTCGACACCCTGGCTGCGGGCGACATTTTCC
>JAJAZK010000026.1 GCA_026785765.1 Rhodoferax sp.
CGTCGTTCAGCCCGCGCACCCGCATGTCGTGCGGATTCATCTGCAGAATCGGCTCCGGTACGTGTCCGAACAGGCGACCCAGCGTTCCCGTGCGGCTCATGCCGTGCCACTGGTCACGCAGGCGTCCGGTAGTCAGCGCAAACCGGTAGGCCGCATCCGGGCGTTCGGCCACCGGTCGGTATTGCGGCTGAGCGAAGTGGGCGCGTCTGTTTGCAGTAGCAAAGATGCCATCCGTGTACAGGCGTGCGGTACCGTGCGGGCTGCCTTGCGGACACGGCCATTGCTGAGGTCCCCGCTCGAGCCTTGCGTAGTCCAGGCCCGTGATGTCCAGATCGCGCCCGCGCGTCGTTGCACGGTGCTCGTTCCACACCGTTTCCGCAGTTGGGTATTTGAATCGGCCGGCCACCCGGTCTGGAAGTAGCCGCTCAAGCTTGCGTGCAATCGCGGCCGCGATGGACCAGTCGTGGCGGGCGGCTCCGGGCGCAGCGACGGCCGCGCGCACGCGGCTGATGGCGCGTTCGCTGTTGGTGACAGTGCCATCTTTCTCGCCCCAGGTGGTAGCAGGCAGCAGCAGGTCGGCGTAGTCGCAGGTTGCGGTCGTGGCAAACGCTTCTTGCACGATGACGAGTTCGGCGCGTTCGAGCACGCGCCGAACCATGGCCTGATCGGGCATACTTTGCGCCGGATTGGTGCAGGCAATCCACAGCACCCGTATTTCGCCATCTGCCGCTGCCTGGAACATCTCCACGGCGGTCTTGCCAGGCTTCGACGGAACGCTGGGCACGCCCCAAAGGGCCGCGACTTCGGCGCGGTCCTGTGCGTTGGCCAGGTCGCGGTGGGCACTCAGCAGATTGGCCATGCCACCTACTTCACGCCCGCCCATCGCATTCGGCTGGCCGGTCAGCGAAAAAGGTCCGGCGCCGGGTCGGCCAATGTGGCCAGTGGCCAGGTGCAAGTTGATCAGTGCCGTATTCTTTGCCGTTCCGCTGCTCGACTGGTTCAGGCCCTGGCAGTGCAAGCTCAAGGTCGCCGGTGACGTGGCGAACCACTGCGCCGCCTGCCGAAGCTGCTGCGCCGTGATGCCGCAGATCTGTGTCACTGCCTGCGGCGTGTAGCCCTCCAATACTGCCCGCAGCGCGTCGAACCCATCCGTGTGGGCTGCGATGAAGTCTGGCGCCGTCCAGCCCTCCTGCAGCAGAATATGCAGCATGCCATGGAACAGGGCCACATCGGTGCCCGGCTGGATCGGCAAAAAGAGGTCTGCAATTGCTGCGGTATCGGTCCGGCGCGGGTCGACCACAATAATCTTGAGCGCCGGATTGGCCGCTTTTGCGTCCTCGATGCGACGAAACAGCACAGGATGCGCAAATGCGGTGTTGGAGCCGACAATGAAGATGCATTGGGCCTTGTCGATGTCCGTAACAGGTGGGCGGTGCGTCAGCGCCAAGTGTTTGCTTGTAACCCGCGACGGCACTGCTCATGCACAAACGGGGATTGGTATCGATGTTGTTGGTCCCGATCAGGCCTTTGGCCAGCTTGTTGAAGACGTAGTAGTCTTCGATGAGCCGTTGGCCGGAGACATAAGGGCCGATTGCGTCCGGACCGTGGTCGCGGACCGTCCGTGCAATGGTCTCGGCAGCAAAGTCAAGGGCGGCGTCCCAGCTGGTTGCGGTGGGCTTACTGCTGCGGCGCACCCTGCGCATGGGCTGCAGCAGTCGGGTTTGCTGTGTGACGGCGGCGCTGGCAGTCAGGTGCAGGGTCGAGCCTTTGGTGCACAGGCGCCCGCGACTAGCTGAATGGTCGGGATCGCCCCTCACATCGACGATTTGTTCGCCCAGCGATTTCACGATCACGCCACAGCCGACCCCGCAATATGGGCAGGTGGAGCGGGTCTCGCGCGCACCTGCAAACGTCATGGGCTGGTCGCCCGCCGTAACGCCGGGCCGGCAATTGGCGGTAGCTGCTCCAATGCCAAATCAGCCAGTTCCGCTGCGAGCAAGTGAACCACACCGCCCTCGACTTTCACCTGAAACGGCTGAGTGCAGCCTACGTCCGGCGCTTGCGCAGACCCGTTGTGCAGGCCTATGGTCCAGTTATGCAGCGGGCACGCGACACTGGTGCCAAACACGATTCCCTGGCTCAGCGGCCCGCCCTTGTGCGGACAGCGGTCGAGCAGCGCGAACACCTGATCCTGGTCGTTGCGAAAATTGGCGATATCCATGCCGACCGGCCTGGCCACCCGGCGCGCACCAAGCCGGGGAATGTCGTCGACGGCACAAATTGGTTTCCAGGTCTGCATGGCGATGGTTTGAGGATGGAGCACGCAGCAGCCAGGCGTTGATCGCGCTGAACTTGCGTGTATCGACCGCAGCCTTGCCGCTGTCGAACCATGGGTCGGGTTCGCCTTTCAGGCTCCATTGCAGGCGGTCCCACAGCGCCTTACGGCCAGCAGCATCGTCGAGGATCCTGCGCTTCACATGGTCGAGCCCGACCCGATTTACATAGTGAACGGTGCGTTCAAGATACCAGCCTTCCTCGCGGTACAGCTGCATGAAGGCGCCGGTGTATTCGAGTACCTCCTCGGCGGTCTCGCTTTTCGGGATGTTCACCTTGGCTGCGGTAGCGGCCTGTTTGTAGACCTCTGCATGGTTGATCTGGCGGGCGACCGCCAGGTAGTCCGGGTGCTCCTTCAGCAGGCCCCAGCGTTTGTGCTGCGTCAGGAACCACATGCCGTCTGACAGGTAGGGATAGTTGACCGCCCCGTCATTGAAGAACTTCATGTGGTTCGGGTCGTCCCAGGTCTTTTCCATGCCATCCTGGTAGCGCCCCAGGATGCGCTGGTTGATGGCGACCACGCTGGTATTGACGTAGGACTTGTCGGCAATTGTCTCTGCCATCTGGTTTCTGTTTTGCAAGCCCGCTTCGATCCATTGGCC
>JAJAZK010000027.1 GCA_026785765.1 Rhodoferax sp.
AACCTCCACCGCGCCGCAGGGCGTCGGCATGCGCGAGCATGCCGCCAGTGACCCCGCAAAAATTCAGGAAATGATGGCCAGGCGGCAGGCGGAACTCAAGGCCAAACTCAACCTCAGCTCGGCCCAGGAAGGCGCGTGGAACAACTTTGTCGCAGCTCACCAGGCGCCAGCGGGAATGACGACAGGCAGGGATCCTGAGCAACGCCGGAAAATGCACGAGGAGATGGAAAAGCTCAGTACACCGGAGCGCATCGACCGGATGAACACGAAGAAGGCGCAGCGCGACGCAGCGATGGGCAAACGCAGTGACGCGACCAAGCTTTTTTATGCTGCGCTGACCCCGGAGCAGCAAAAGGTATTTGACGCTAATGCGATGCGTCGCGGGCACGGTGGCCGCCATGGCCCGGGCCATGGCAAGGTGCAGGAGAGCAGCTAGGTCAGGCCAGCATCTTTTTCAACTCACCAGTGGCCAGCAGTTTTCCAAGGTCATCGGCACCGCCCACGAGGGTGCCTTTGACAAACACCATGGGGAACGTTGGCCAACCGGTCCACAACTTGAGCGCATTGCGTTTTCGCCAGCTGTTGAAGTAACTTCCGTATTCCAGGTAGTGATACGCAATCGCTGCCTCATCCAGCAACTTGCGTGCGCGCTTGGGCGCCGGATTTTGCGCCATTCCGATCACGACCACCGCGTGCGACGCAACCGCCGCCTGCACCTCACGCACAATGTCCTGCTGATGTGTCGCCACCAATAGGCGGATCGCCGGGTGGATTTTGGCTTCGTCAAGTACCGGTCGCGCCATGGTTGTTATCCTGGAATACACAAGCGCTCATTATGCGGGCGGCAGGCCGCCATCAGCCAATCGGTCGAATCCCGATCAGCCAGCCGTGCAACCAGAACGCAAAGGCGGCCCATGCCAGCGCACCCAGTGCGACCGTCAACAGCGTTGCGGGCAACCGGCCCGGTGCATAAATCGTTTGCGCTACGCGGTCACGGCGCCGGGCTGCCGAAAAGTTGCATACCGCCCACACCAGGAAACTGCCAAACAAGACCAGATGCGCGAGGTTCCCGTTGGACAGCAGATGGGCCAGGGCCCAGACCGTGACCGACAGCACCATGGGATGGTGCAGACGTGCCTTGATGCCATTGCCGGGTACGTAGGCAGCCGCTAACAGCACAAAAGACAGCAAGGTCAGCAACGACGCCAGGTGGCGCATCGCCAGCGGCGGACTCCAAAGCAATACCGGCTGCGTCCGGGCCAGCCCAAAGCCCCAGACGATCAGCGCAAAACCTGCCAGCGACCCAACGGAATACAGGGCTTTCCAGGACTGCGCACCCAAGCGCTCAATGGCTAGCGTGCGCCACCCATCGGCAACGATGCGTACCGAATGCAGACCCAGAAAGACCACCAGCCCCAGCACCAATATTGCCATGTCGACTCCTTTGCAACGCGCCCCATCGTGCGCTAGGCGCCCAACACCCTGTTCTTGCCGGAGCGTTTGGCGGTGTACATTGCCTGGTCGGCGCGTTTGATCGCGCTCCCGGTGTCTTCATCCATGCCAACCTGTGCCACACCGGCACTGAAGGTGATCAGGATTTTTTCAGAGCCGGCGAGAAAAAAGCTCTTCGTCAACTCGCGCTGCAGGCGCGTCATGGCGTCGATCCCTCGCTCCAGTGGCGTGTCCGGCAACAGGATGACAAACTCTTCCCCACCGTAGCGCGCCAATGTGTCTTGCGGACGCATGGAGTCCCGGGCCACCTGCGCCAGGTGTGCCAACGCCTGGTCCCCGGTGGTATGGCCCAGCGTGTCATTGATTTTTTTGAAGTTGTCGATGTCCAGCAACGCCACACACAAAGCAGCATCCTTGCGCCGCATGGTCGAGATCTCGCGGTTCAAGGCCTCGTCCAGGCCCTTGCGATTCAATGCGCCAGTAAGCGGGTCATGGCGTGCCTGGGCACTGACGCGATCCAGTTCCATGTGCAATTTGACGATTTCTGCCTCGGTTGCTTCGGCCCGTTCGCGCAGGCCGCGCAACTCGTCGCGGGCACTCAGCGTATTGGCCGCCATACCCCGGGTGGCAGCCACAACCTCCTTCAGCACGGGGGACAACTCCTCGATCGTCTTGGCCTGTTCGATCACGCGGGCACTCTCTTCCATCTTGCCGCCAAAGGCGCTGGTACTGTCGGTGATCAACGACAAGCGCTCAATAAAGGTGCCCAGCATCAGGCGCATCTCCTCCTGCGCTTCAACCGCCCGGCCCTTGGCTTCGGCCTGCTTTTGCATCACGTCGCGCAGACGGCGCTCCACATCGTCGAGCCGACGCAGGGTCAGTGGCGGCGTTGCTGCGCTCATCAGTGCCTCGACCTGCCCCTTGAGCCAGCGGTCGTCGACACTGAGCTCGCTGATGTTTTCCATGATCAGGCGCAACAGATGCAGCAAGGTCGCCTTGATCTCTGCCTGATCCTCTGCAGCAAACGACACCCGATGCCCAAATGTGCTGAGCATCTGCTTGACGCGCACCAGATCGGCATTCGGCTGTCGCATCACGAGCAGCAATTCCCGCGTCTGCTCGGTAAATCGGGTATCGTCCATGCCGAGCGCTGGCCGGGCAAATTCAATCAGACGCGCGATCTGCTCGAGGAAGTCTGCAGTAAGCGCTGGTGCCGCCGGACTGAGCACCGCCACGGCGGGGCGCATCTTCGCGGCGGCCGTCGGCTCGGTCGGGTCAATGGAGCCAAAGCCGGAAGGCTCCGCACCTGTCTTCTGGCCGAAACTGCCATACGCAACCAGGGCCCGGTAGACACCATCCCAGTGCATCTGGTTGACCGCATATTCGAACAGACTGCGCTGCTTTTGCTGACCCGGTGTGCGCGTCGGCAGGTCGTGCGCGATACGGCGCAACTGCTCGACCGGGAACGGTGGCTCGACAGGCGTACCGCTGATTTCACTGAAAATGACCTGGTAGTTGGTCGGCGTTGGCGCCAGCCTCCTGAGTGCCAGTTGCTTGAGTGTGTCCCGCGCGATCTCGGGTACCGTCTTGTCAGCCATCGTTCCTGTTCCTCATTTCCCCAAACGCCAGCCAATAAATTGCTGTAGCACGGCAACCGAACGTTGCGGGTCTTCCTGGTGGGGAAGATGACCCAAATCGTCAAAAACCACCAGCCGCGATTGCCGTATATCGCGCGCAAACCGCTCGCCCGACGGTAAAGGAATCAATTGATCCTTGCCACCCCAAAGGATGAGAGTCGGCAAGTCCAGACTCTTGATGTGGTCCGGGTTCCCGGCCAGCACCCCGTCCATGCGAAGGACAAGCGCCTTGCGGTTGCCTGCCCGCAGGGTCATATCGTAATACCGGTCCACCAGTTCAGGCGTAACTTTTGACGGGTCGCCATAGACGTTGCGAACACTGGCCAAAACAAGGCCACGCGGCAACACGTATTCCATCAGCTTGCGCGCAATCGGTAGTCGGGCCAGTTGAAACCCCAACGGCACGTCCCTGGGAACAAACGCGTAACCCGCTGCGTCCACCAGCACCAGCCGTTGCACTAGCTGCGGCGCTGCATACGCCGTCTCCCAGGCGATGTGACCCCCCAGTGAATTGCCTACCAGGATGCAGCGCTGCACCCCCAGCTGCTGCAACGCAGCGCGCATGAACTGAACGTATCGCGCTATTGAGTAGTCGTGCTCCGCATTCGGACCGGTCAGGCCAAAACCGGGCAGGTCCAGACGGATCACGCGCCGTTGACTGGACAACACGGACACCCAGCCGTCCCAGGTGTGCAGGCTGTCGGAGGTTCCATGGATCAGCACCTGGGGCTGCGGATCATGGCGTGGGCCTTCATCACGCAGATGGGCCCGCACACCGTCGACATCAATGAATCGCGACGGCGGCTGGGCCCACCGCGCCGACAACTCCTGAACCGACTTGTCTGGAGCCCACACGGCAACCAGTCCTGCGAGCAGAAAAAACGCGACGCCGGCAAGCAACAGCCAGATGGACTTGAGCAACAACGACATCACCACGCGCTGGCGCCATACGCCAATGCCCGGTGTGCCAGGCACAAAAACTCACCTAGCGTCTGTCGTTCTGTTTGCGTCAAGGCCCCCGGCCGTAACGCCTGGCTGGCACACTGGGCGAAGCGGTATTCACAGCGCTCGAACACTTCTTCGCGTTTGCAGACTTCAACCAGCGACCCAGAGTCCGGCCACTGCAACTCACAGCTGTCATCCAGGACCACCAGCACATCGAGCTCCAGGCCGTCGAAAAAACCTTTCTGCTTCACCCGCAGGTCTAACAGCGACTTGAGCAACAAGGCCTGGACATAGGCATGGGTAATGGGCGACCGAAGCTGCCGCCATGTGCCCGCCGCCCAGCACAGCCAGTTGCCATCAAGGCTGACCTGAATGCGCCCCCGGGTCGGCTCCCGAAGCAACACCAGCAATCCATGCGCATGCATCAACAAGTGGTCGATTCGCGCAGTTGATTGGCCTGACTGGACATGCAGGCCGTTGAGCACGTCGACGGCGTGGCTACGCCGGTAAAAGCGTCGCAGGTAGTACGCCAACTTGTCAGCTTCCAGCCGCGCATCGACATCGCAGGGGTTACCACGAAACAGATCAAGTTCTTTGAAAATCATGGTTGGCAACAGCATGGATCGGGCGCCATCGCTCCGCAAAAGCGCCGCATTCACCGAACAACGACGCTCTTATTGTGATGCGGTTTTGCCGATCGGGCGATGCAGTGAGCGCAGAAACTCAGCCAGTCTGCGGCGTTCGGATGCGCTCAGCAAACCGGGGACGGTTGCGACCCGGCGACACTGGGCCAACCGCTGTTCGACCCTGTCTTTAACTTGTTCAAAATTACATACCTCTACCAGCGGGCCCATGGTCGGCCACTGGATGACATTGGTATCGGGCACCGCCACCAGCACATCGAGCTCGACCCGGTCGAAAAAACCTTTCTGGCGAACATTCTTGTCCAAAAACGCCTTCAGCGACAGGGCCCGCAAATACGCCCGCGTGATGGGCGAGCGCATCTCGACCATTGCCCCGTCGCGCCAGCGCATCCAATGCCCATCATCCTTGATCTGGACACGCTCAGCCAGGCTTTCGCGCTCGAGCACCAGAAGACCATAGGGGTGCAACAGCAGATAATCTACATGGGCAACGGCGCTGCCGGAACCAATCCGCAAGTAGTTCAGTACATCAACGTCGGCGCTCTTGCCAAAGAATCGGCGCAACTGGTACGCCATCCGGTCTTGCGCAATCCGGGCCGTCACCTCATCTTTGGTTCGCCCCAAAAAAGGGTCAAGCTCCTTCAGAATCATGGAGTGCAAAGCGCCATAAATACAAACGCGCGATATTACCCGGACGCCATTGAGGAAGCGTGACCCGGCATTGCCCGCCCCCCGGAAATCGCGGGCAAGTGTTTGGCGCACAGAAACAGCGCCATGCGCCGGCGCTGTTCCGGCACCAGAACGCCGACACCCCTGCCTTTGCTGCGATATTGCGCAATCGGCCACATTACGCGCCGCGTAACCTGAACCGCATTGCAAACCTCCCGCAAAGGCCCCTTGCGGTTCCACTCAATTACCTCCAGATCGGGCGCGCTTATCAACACATCGGGCTCGACCTCGTCAAAAAAACCCTTTCGACGAACTTTCTTCTCCTGCAATCCCTTCAACGACAAGGCCTGTTCGTACGTAGCCAGAACTGGCGAGCGAATCTCACCTGCGTTGAATGGCTCGAGGCAGGTCGAACGCCCACCTTCCTGATCCCGGTAACTGCCAGACAGGCTGCGGCTGTCAACCACTGCCAGTCCATGCGCATGGATCAAAAGATGGTAGACCCGCGTGACCACACCGGCAGTGCGGCCACACAACTGGTTGATCACGGCGACTCTGGTGCTGGTGCCAAAAAAACGACGCAGGTCGGACAGCATCTGGTCGTCACCGCTGAACCTCGCAATCGGGGATTTCGCGTTCCAGTCCACCGCATCCAGTCCCTTGTAAACCATTTTCAACCCGTGGCAGCCCCGGCCGTGCGACGCATGCGCACGGCCTGCGCCAAGCCCGCCAGCACCGGCAACGTCTGCTCCAGGCTGATGCAGGCATCGGTCACCGAAACGCCCGGCCGCAACGGCGTACCGGCAAGGATATCCTGCCGTCCTTCCTGCAAGTTGCTTTCCACCATGACTCCGATGATGCCGTGCTGACCGCCCGCCACCTGGGCCGCAACGTCGGCGGCAACCTCGATTTGCCGACGGTGCTGTTTGCTGCTGTTGGCATGCGAAACGTCCACCATCACCTGAGCCCGCAAACCTGCTGCCTGCAGCATGGAACGTGCAGCTGCAACATCCGGCGCGCTGTAGTTGGGCACCTTGCCTCCGCGCAGGATCATGTGGCAGTCGGCATTGCCGCGGGTCTCGAACACCGCCGCCTGTCCCATTTTGGTCATACCCATGAAGGCATGGGCCGCCTGCGCGGCCAGAATTGCATCGGTCGCTACCTTGACGCCACCGTCCGTACCATTCTTGAATCCAACCGGGCAGCTCAGGCCGGATGCCAGTTGGCGATGGCTCTGGCTTTCCGTGGTTCGGGCCCCGATCGCGCCCCAGCTTACAAGATCGGAGATGAATTGCGGACTGAGCAGGTCAAGAAACTCGGTACCCACAGGCAAGCCCAGCGCCAGCACATCAAGCAACAACTGACGCGCCATCTCCAGACCTTCGTTGATCGCAAAAGTCCCATCCAGATGCGGATCGTTGATATACCCCTTCCAGCCGACCGTGGTGCGGGGCTTCTCGAAGTACACACGCATTACCAGCAACAAGTCCGGCTCCAGCAGCAGTTGCTGTTGCCGAAGGGCCTGTGCATATTCCAGCGCCTGGTCATGGTCATGGATGGAGCAGGGTCCAACCACCACCACCAGGCGGTCATCTTCCCCGCGCAGAATTCTTGAAATTGCAACCCGGCTTCGTTCGACCAGCGCCAGCGTGTCCGGCGGCACCGGGAGCCACTCCTGCAACAATGCCGGAGTAATCAACGGTCGCACCGCGCCGATGCGGGTGTCGTCGACACGCGTCGTATCTTGTGTGGACAAGGGCGGCACGGATGGGGAGTGGGTACGGTTGGTCATGCTCAAATTGTCGCCAATTTCCAGTATTCGTCCATAGGGCTGGCACGTTTGCCTGCGCCATACTCAAATTGCAATGAATTCTTCGACGCCGTCAAGCGACCGGGGCCTGGGTGATCCAGCGCCGGATTTAACCCATCTGCTACACGCCAGCCCGTGGCAGGCGCCAGTCACAGTAGTCTTGGTCGGTGTCAATCTGCTGGTTTTTGCGCTGATGCTGCTGGCCGGAGCAGAGCTCTGGCACACCACCAACCGCATCCAGTTGGCTTGGGGTGCCAATTTTGGTCCCGCGACCCAGGACGGCCAATGGTGGCGCCTGTCCACGGCCATGTTTTTGCACTTTGGAGCGGTGCATCTGTTGCTGAACATGTGGGCTCTCTGGGATGTAGGCCGTCTGGTTGAGCGCGTGCTCGGCTGGCCATGGTTCTTGCTGCTCTACCTGGCCAGCGGCACGGTAGGCAACCTGCTGTCGCTGGTCGTACAGGGCAACCAGGCGGTTTCCGGTGGCGCATCGGGCGCCATATTCAGCCTGTATGGCGCGTTGCTGGTGTTTCTGCTGCGTGAGCGACACCAGGTGGAAGCCGGTGAGTTCCGTTCGCTGTTTGCCGCTGCCTCCGTGTTTACACTCCTTACACTCGGCATGGGTTTTGTGATCCCCGGGATCGACAACGCTGCCCACATCGGGGGTCTGATTTGCGGCGCTCTGCTGGCCCTGGTTCTCGCGCGGCGCTGGACTGCCAAAAGCGTTTCCGTCGGGCCGCTGCGCTGGCTTGCAGCGGCCTTGCTTGCTGCACTGGTGCTGCTCATGCTGGACCGCCTGCCCGCGCCAATCTATCGCCTTAGTGACGAGCGCCGGGCGCAAGCCGCAATCCGCCAGTTTTTGAACGATGACCAGCGCATATCCGGGCGTTGGGGCAGCTTGCTCAGCTCCAGCCAGACCAGCGGTCTGAGCTTCGAACAACTGGCCGGCCGGATCGACGCGAACGTGACCACTCAATACCAGGAAAACTTCGACCAACTCTCGGCACTGCATCTTGATCCAGCAGCGCCATCGGCGCGTACGCTGGAAGAGGTACGCCGGTATGCCGCCCTGCGCGGACAGGCGGCGCAGGCGCTCACCGACGGACTGCGCGCCAAAGACAGGAACAAGGTGCGCGACGCGCTCGAGGCCGCCAGGCAAGCGCCGGCATTGGCAAAACGTCCGTCCGCCAGCGCCTCATCGGCGCGGCAACAACCCTGACCACAAGTCGCCGTTTTCCACCAGACCCCGCAATAGCTGTGCGGGATGGGGCCGAAAGGGAAAAAACACTCAGAACATCCAGCGTGGTGAAGGCAAACATCACACATCGATATTGCCGGCACGCAGGGCATTGGCTTCGATGAACTCGCGTCGCGGCTCAACTTCGTCGCCCATCAGCATGGTGAAAACCCGATCGGCTTCAATCGCATCGTCGATCTGCACACGCAGCAATCGGCGCACCGTCGGGTCCATGGTTGTCTCCCACAACTGCATCGGGTTCATTTCGCCCAAACCTTTGTAACGCTGGCGCGAGGTGGCGTTCTCAGCCTGGCTGATCAGCCAGGCCATCGCCTCGCGAAAGTCGCTGATCTTCTCTTGTTTCTGCCGTTCGCCTTCGCCCCGGCTGACGGTGGCGCCGTCGCTCAGCAAATCCTTGAATGTGTGCGCTGCCTCCGCCAGCGCTGCATAGTCCGCACCGTGAACAAAGTCCTGTGTCAACACACTGCTCTTCGTATTGCCATGGTGGCGGCGACTGATGCGCAGAATCGGCTTGTCGGTTCGCACGTCGAATTCGCCAGCCACTTCAGCATCAGGCAGCCGCGATTGCAAAGCTGCCGCGGACTGTTCCGCATCCGTCACCGTATCCATGTTGAGTGCCACACCATCGGCAACCGCACGCAACGCTTCTGAATCCATGAAATTGTGCAAACGCGCAATCACCGCCTGCGCCACCTGGTGCTTGCGCGCCAACTCGGCCAAGGTGTCATCCGCCAGCGTGGTTCCATGCGGACCACCGGTGAAAACCGCGGCATTCACCAACGCGATGCGCATCAGGAACGTGTCCAGGGCGGCGCCATCCTTGAGGTATAACTCTTCCTTGCCGGCCTTGACCTTGTACAGCGGCGGTTGCGCGATGTAGATATGCCCGCGCTCGACCAGCTCGGGCATTTGCCGGTAAAAAAACGTCAGCAGCAAGGTGCGAATATGCGCACCGTCCACATCCGCATCGGTCATTATGATGATGCGGTGGTAACGCAGCTTGGCGACGTTGAAATCATCGTTCCCAGTGGATCCACCGGCCTTGCCTATACCCGTGCCCAAGGCGGTGATCAGGGTCAGGATCTCGTTGCTTGTGAGCAATTTTTCGTAGCGTGCCTTCTCCACATTCAGAATTTTCCCGCGCAGCGGAAGGATCGCCTGGAACTTCCTGTCGCGACCCTGCTTTGCAGAACCCCCGGCCGAGTCACCCTCGACAATGTAGATCTCGCAAAGAGCCGGATCTTTCTCCTGGCAGTCAGCAAGTTTCCCTGGCAATCCCATGCCGTCCAGCACACCTTTGCGCCGTGTCATGTCACGCGCCTTGCGCGCGGCCTCACGCGCGCGTGCCGCTTCGACAATCTTGCCGACAATAATCTTGGCGTCCGCCGGGCGCTCTTGCAAATAATCGAATAGAAGTTTGCTCACTATGTCCTCGACCGGACCGCGTACCTCACTGCTGACGAGTTTGTCCTTGGTCTGGCTGCTGAATTTTGGCTCTGGAACCTTGACACTCAACACACAACACAGGCCCTCCCGCATGTCGTCGCCGGTCACTTCAACCTTGGCCTTCTTGGCGATTTCGCTGTCGTCAATGTACTTGTTGATGACCCGGGTCATGGCGGCGCGCAGGCCAGTCAAGTGGGTTCCGCCATCACGCTGGGGAATGTTGTTGGTAAAACACAGCACCTGCTCGTTGTAACCACTGTTCCACTGCATGGCTACCTCAACACCGATGTTGGTATTTTGGTCACTCTGGCGGTCCCCCATCGCATGGAAGATGTTGGGATTGAGAACGGTTTTGCCTTTGTTGATGAAGTTGACAAAACCACGCACGCCACCGGCGCCGGAAAAGTCGTCTTCCTTGCCCGTCCGTTCGTCCTTCAACCGAATCTTTACGCCGTTGTTCAAAAAACTGAGTTCGCGCAAACGCTTGCTCAGAATTTCATAGTGAAAATCAGTGTTGATCTGGAAAATCTCCAAATCTGGCAAGAAATGAACTTCTGTGCCGCGCTTTTCGGTGCTGCCGACTACCTTCATGGGTGAAACTTCAACGCCGTTGATGACTTCGACGATACGGTTTTGCACGAAACCCCTGGAAAATTCCAGCACGTGCACCTTGCCGTCGCGGCGCACTGTCAATCGCAACATCTTGCTCAATGCATTGACACAACTGACACCCACCCCATGCAATCCACCCGACACCTTGTAACTGTTCTGGTTGAACTTGCCACCCGCATGCAGTTCGGTTAGGGCTATCTCAGCCGCAGAGCGTTTTGGCTCATGCTTGTCGTCCATCTTGACGCCAGTCGGAATGCCGCGCCCGTTATCAACCACACTGATCGAATTATCCGAATGGATGGTTACCAGAATCTCGTCACAATGGCCTGCCAGCGACTCGTCGATGCTGTTGTCAACCACTTCAAAAACCAGGTGATGCAAACCAGTGCCGTCCGACGTGTCACCGATGTACATTCCAGGGCGTTTGCGCACCGCCTCCAGACCCTCAAGGATCTGGATCGCGCCTTCACCGTACGCTTCGGACGCGCCTTCCTGGTTACTGTCGATGGTGGGTTGAAAGTTGGAACTGTCTGACGTACTTTCACCGGTATGCACTGCGCCACTGGCGTCCGGAGTAATCGAGGGAGACTTGTTTTCTTCTGTCATGACGGGCTTTGCGATTGATTTCTCGAACTCTTGAATGACCAAACCCGCAAAAGCTGCGGGTTCGGGAATGGTCAACGCCTTTGCAGGAACGGTTAGATGCGCATTGGCATCACAACGTACTTGAAAGTGGCGTTATCCGGAATCGTGAACAAGGCTGAACTGTTTCCATCTGAGAGCTCAAGCTTTACCATGTCTTGGGCCATGTTGCTCAGGGCATCGATCAGATAGGTGACATTGAAGCCAATCTCGATGCTGTCACCTGCATAATCAATGTCCAACTCATCGATCGCCTCTTCCTGTTCCGCATTGTTGGAAGCAACACGCAAGGTTCCAGGCTCGATATTGAGGCGTACGCCCTTGAACTTGTCGCTGGTCAGAATCGCCGTCCGTTGCAAGGTCGCCAACAATGGCAACCGACCCAGGGTGATGCAGTTCTTGTGATTTTTCGGAATCACGCGGTTGTAATCCGGGAATTTTCCTTCCACCAACTTGGTAACAAACTCCATTCCGCCAAAACTGAATTTGGCCTGGTTGTTGGCAAACTGCATGTCGATTGCCCCCTCCACATCACTGAGCAAGCGTTGCATTTCGATAACCGTCTTGCGTGGCAAGATCACCTCTTGGCGTGGTACTTCCACATCCAGCATGGCTGATGCAAAAGCCAAGCGATGGCCGTCGGTAGCCACCAGGCTCAGTTGTTTTCCCTCGGCAACAAACAAAATTCCGTTCAGGTAGTACCGGATGTCGTGTACCGCCATCGCGAATGAAACCTGCCCCAAAAGGTCCTTCAGCGTCTTTTGCGGTACGCTGAATATCGGGCCATAGGCAGGCGACTCCTGCACCAGTGGAAAGTCTTCTGCCAACATTGTTTGCAGGGTGAACTTGCTTTTGCCACCTTTAAGGATCACTTTGCTCTGGCTTGACTCCAACACTACCGTCTGGTCGGCCGGCATCGTGCGCAGAATGTCAATCAGTTTTCGCGCGCCAATCGTGGTGCTGAAGTTTTCGGAATCGCCATCGAGTTCAGCAGTGGTCCTGATCTGGATCTCGAGGTCACTGGTGGTGAATTGCACGGAACTCCCGGTCTTTCGGATCAAGACGTTGGCCAAGATGGGCAATGTGTGGCGCCGTTCCACAATGCCAGACACCGACTGCAGCACCGACAGGATTTTTTCCTGAGTTGTTTTCATCACGATCATGTCAACCTCTTGTCTGATTTCTCTAATTTAGATTAGTAGTAGTAGATAAGGAAAGCGAGCGGCTGTGGATATCCGCATTTTCTCTTTTTTTTTCAATGACTTGGCGGGTTTTGACGGGTGTGGGTATCTGCGTATCAAAAGTGTCGCCATCGGCGCATAACTTAGCCTAAGCCGCCGTCCCTGTGGACAAGTGCTTAGTTGTTCGTCAATTGTCCCCAGGGTTGGCGCAAACAGCTCAAAAGTGCTCCCCTAACGGCCCTGCCTTTACCCTTTCAGGGTTTGTTCCAGAACGTGCAACTGTTGGTTTAGCTCGGTCAGTTGCTGGCGCTCGCCGCCAATCTTGCGCACCGCGTGCAACACGGTTGTGTGATCACGTCCCCCAAACAACTCACCGATTTCAGGCAAACTTTTTTGCGTGAGTTCTTTCGCCAGGTACATCGCAATTTGGCGTGGTCGGGCAATGCTGGCAGGACGTTTCTTGGAGTACATGTCGGCGACTTTGATTTTGTAGTAGTCAGCGACTGTTTTCTGAATGTTCTCCACGGATATCTGGCGGTTCTGGATCGACAAAAGGTCGCGTAACGCGTCACGCGCAAGCTGAATTGATATGTCTTTTTGATTGAACCGCGAATACGCCAGTATCTTACGCAATGCACCCTCAAGCTCACGCACGTTGGAGCGTACATTCTTAGCCACGAAGAAAGCTACTTCCTCGGGCATTTCGGTACCTTCAGCGCGCGCCTTGTTGATCAGAATGGCGACCCTCATCTCAAGTTCGGGCGGCTCGATTGCGACAGTCAGACCAGAATCGAAACGCGACACCAGGCGTTCGTGAATATCGGCAAGTCCCTTCGGATAGGTGTCACTGGTCATCACGATATGAGACTTTTTTGCCAGCAATGCTTCAAAAGCATTGAAGAACTCTTCCTGTGTGCGCTCCTTGTTGGCCAAAAACTGCACATCGTCTATCAGTAATAAATCGAGAGAATGGTAGTGGTCCTTAAACTCGTCGAAGGTCTTGCGCTGGTAGGCTTTGACCACATCCGATACAAACTGCTCGGCATGGATGTAGAGAACTCGTGCAGTCGGTCGATTTGCCAGCAATCGGTTGCCGACTGCATGCATCAGGTGGGTTTTGCCCAAACCCACGCCGCCATAGATAAATAAAGGGTTGTACAACTGCCCCGGAATGTCGGACACATGCAAAGCGGCGGCACGCGCCATCCGGTTTGCCGATCCCTCCACCAAGGTGTCAAATGTAAGATTCGAGTTGAGGCGGTTGCGCTGACCCAGAAGCGTCTTGTCGTGCACCAGATCCGGGGGCTCTTCAATTGGAAGACTCTCCGGCACGATCTGGTTGAATGATTGCCTTGCAATGGTTTCTCTGGGAGCAAGTGCTAACTCCAGGTGAATGGCTTGACCGTATATCTTGTCCAGCTTAGCTGCGATCCGGCTTCCATATTGGGTTCGGATCCAGTCCAGCTTGAAGCGGTTTCCAACCAGCAACGTCACTTTGGAAAAGTCGTCCGAGACGACTGCGGTCAGCGGTCTAATCCAGGTGTTGAACTGTTGCTCAGGCATCTCCTGAGCGAGTTGATCAATACAAGTGTGCCACAGTTCTTGTCCAGCGTTGGTGCCCGAGTTGCCCGACTTCTCGCCACGGAATGCGTCTTCCATCGTACCTACTCGCTTCTGTGGATATTGTCGCTTTTCGCGATAGTAAATTTTAGCTTATCTGGTATCTATCCACAAGAAATTCATGCACCACTCCCGGGCTTGCTGGAGCTGCGAAACCAGCTACAGAGTCAACCCAAAGCAGTTGTCGTCATTGCAAAAATTTGCCATAATCACGGGTTAACCTGACTACAGCATTTAGGACCGCATCATGAAACGCACTTACCAACCTTCAAAAATCCGCCGGGCTCGCACCCACGGATTTCTGGTCCGAATGAAGACGCGCGGTGGTCGTGCAGTCATCAATGCACGTCGGGCCAAAGGCCGCAAACGCCTGGCCGTCTGACGTCAAGGCGCATTTTAGCCGGGTGACCGGGCCGATGCCAGGTGCAGCGCCTCAAGTTCAGGAGCCAGTTTCAGGCGGTTCTGGCAGCTGACCGAGTTGCGTCTACTACCCACTTTGTGCTGCACCAGTGCAAGTTTCCAACGCTATTCGGCGCATCAGGCAAATCTCTTGAAACTGAGGTGGTGTTGCCTAAGGTCGTCGAAGTGTGGTTGGGAGCGATGGTGCCCAAGCGATGGGCCAAACGAGCAGTGACCCGAAACGCCATCAAACGGCAAATTTATACCGTGAGCCTCGAATACGAGAATGCCTTGCCATTTGCAGCATACGTGGTCAGACTGCGCGCCGGTTTCGACCGCACCCGCTTTATCAGTGCTACTTCAGACGCGCTTAATGTCGTTGTACGGGCTGAGTTGCAGCGTTTGTTTGCTGCAACCGTGACGCGCCCATTGGCAGCGCCGGCAAACGGTGGTCCATGATGATTGCGAAACTGTTGGTCGCGTTGGTACAGATGTACCGGCTTTTTTTCCGCTCGTGGCTTGGCAGCAATTGCCGCTTTGAGCCGACCTGTTCAACGTACGCACTGGAGGCGCTGCAAACGCACGGCGCCGCAGGTGGCAGCTATCTGACACTGGCGCGCCTTACGCGTTGCCACCCATGGTGTGACGGAGGCGTTGATCCGGTCCCCGTCCAACGGCCGCGGTTGTTTTCGCGCTTGGTTGCGACCTCCACTGAGAAGACCTCTTCATGAACGATATTCGCCGAACCATCCTGTGGGTGATTTTTGGCTTCTCCATGGTACTTTTGTGGGACCAGTGGCAGATCCACAATGGGCGTCAACCCACGTTTATTCCTGCACCCCCCAAGGCAGCCGTGGTAACTACTCCGCCTATGCCATCGTCTACTGCCGGAGTGCCGTCAGTCAGCAGTGCGGTTCCGGCCACCGCGCCGGCTGCGTTGCCTTCCGTGCAATCGGTGCCGGTTACGACAGCGGCACCAGCCACGGCGCAAGCGAACCTCCTGGTCGTGAGCACCGATGTGCTCAAACTCACGTTTGACAGCGAAGGTGGCTCCCTGGTGCGCACCGAGTTCCTGCGCCATCGCGACATGGCTGACAAGGCAAAAAACTTCGTTTTGCTCGACAACAGCCGCGAACGCGTGTACGTGGCACAAAGCGGCTTGATCGGTGGGGTTGCCGGCGCGGTGTTTCCGACCCACAAGACGGCGATGGTGGTGGAGGGCGCGCGCGATCTCAACGATGGCGAAAACGAATTGGTCGTTACCTTCACTTCGGCCGAGGTGGGCGGCGCCAGGCTGGTGAAGAGCTACATCCTCAAACGCGGGTCCTATGCAATGGCGGTCAGGCACACGGTGAGCAATGTCTCCGGCACCCCGATTGAACCGCTGCTGTACCTGCAACTGGTGCGCGACGGCAACAAACTTGCCGGTGAGTCCGCTTTTTATTCGACCTTCACCGGTCCCGCCGTCTACACCGAATCGAAGAAATACCAGAAAGTCGAATTCGCCGATATCAAGAAGAAGAAAGCGGATTTCGAGAAACAAGCTTCCAACGGGTATGTCGCGATGGTGCAGCACTACTTTGCCAGTGCCTGGGTGCTGCCCGACGGCGTCAAGCGGGAGATTTCCCTGGACGCGGTGGACATCGGCGCTGCGGTGGGCGACTGCTGTTACCGCGCCACCATGATCACCCCGATGGATGCGCTGGTCCCCGGAGCCTCCAAAACGGTAGAAGCCCAGCTGTTTGCCGGCCCCCAGCAGGAGAAGATGCTTGAAGCCCTGACCCCAGGACTCGAACTCGTCAAGGACTACGGCTGGCTCACCATTCTGGCCAAGCCTTTGTACTGGTTGCTCGATGAGCTGCACAGCATGATCCAGAACTGGGGCTGGTCCATCGTCGGCCTTGTGATTTTGCTCAAGATGGCCTTCTACTGGCTCAACGCCAAAGCCTATGCAAGCATGGCCAAGATGAAGGCCGTCAATCCAAAAGTGATGGAGATGCGCGAACGTCTGAAGGACAATCCGCAACAAATGCAGCAGGAAATGATGCGGATTTACCGGGAAGAGAAAGTCAACCCTTTGGGTGGCTGCTTCCCCATCATGGTTCAGATCCCGGTGTTCATCGCCTTGTACTGGGTTCTGCTGTCTAGTGTCGAGATGCGCAATGCACCCTGGATACTCTGGATCCATGATCTGTCATCACCCGATCCCTACTACATCATGCCGTTGGTCATGACTTTGACAACGCTGCTGCAGACCGCGCTCAATCCGACCCCGCCCGATCCATTGCAGGCCAAATTGATGTGGTTCATGCCACTGATTTTCTCGGTGATGTTCTTTTTCTTCCCGGCCGGACTGGTGTTGTACTGGATCACGAACAACATTCTTTCCATCGCACAACAATGGTTGATCAATACCCGCATGGGCGTTCCGCCCCAGTTCAACCTGCCCAAGTTCTAAGGCGCCGCGACGGCGTCCGCCCGGTGTAACTCAGCATGCTGCCGCTCTTGACCGATCCGATTGCGGCGATTGCCACGGCACCGGGCCGCGGTGCGGTTGGCATCGTGAGGGTATCGGGCGCCGATGTCTCCGCCATAGTGGCCGCTGTCTGCGGGCGCGTGCTCCAGCCGCGCGTGGCGACCTACCTCGCTTTTCTCGATGGCGACGGCCAAATTGTTGACCGCGGCCTGGCGATTCACTTTCCGGGGCCGCATTCGTACACCGGAGAGGACGTGCTTGAGCTGCAAGGACATGGGGGTACGGTGGTGCTGAATATGCTGCTGGCGTGTTGCCTGCAGGCCGGCACCCCGATTGGTTTGCGCATCGCGCGCCCCGGCGAGTTCACCGAGCGTGCCTTCCTGAACGGAAAGATGGACTTGGCGCAGGCTGAGTCAGTGGCGGACCTGATCGATGCCAGTACCGAATCCGCAGTTCGTAGCGCCAATCGCTCTCTGTCAGGTGGTTTTTCGGCAGAAGTCAACCAACTGCTGGACTCCCTGACGCGCCTACGCATGCTGGTTGAGGCCGCTCTGGACTTCCCCGAGGAGGACGTTGACGTGCTGCTGCAGAAGGATGTCGCGGGGCGGCTGATGGGCTTGCGGGCCCAGATTGAGGCAATCCAGGACAACGCCCGGCGTGGCTCGCTGTTGCGCGACGGTATCCGCGTGGTCATTGCCGGAGCGCCAAATGCCGGGAAATCGTCATTGCTCAATGCGCTGGCTGGTGCCGAGCTGGCGATTGTTTCTGCCCACGCCGGTACCACCCGGGACAAGCTGCAACAGACTATTCAGATCAGTGGCGTACCGGTTCATGTGATCGATACAGCAGGCTTGCGCGACAGCGACGATGAGATCGAACGTATTGGCATAACACGCGCCTGGAGCGAAATCGAGAGCGCCGACGCGATCATCCTGCTGCATGACCTCACCACACTGGCTCCTGACCGACTTGCCAGCGGACGGCCGCTGTGCCGAGCCGATGCGATGCAGGCGTCGGGCAATATTGCCAGCCAACTGGCGGTGCGTCTGCGTGGCGATGTTCCGGTGGTCGACGTCTGGAACAAGCTCGACGCTGTGGGCGTGCAGCCGCGACTCGCCGCTGGCCATGCGCTGGCCTTGTCCGCCAAGACCTTGCAAGGGCTCGACGGCTTGCGCGCCGTGTTACTGCAACTCGCCGGGTGGCAGGCTGGCGCGGAGGGTTTGTACATGGCGCGCCAGCGCCATATGTCCGCTTTAGCGACTGTCGCAGGCCATTTGTCGGGCGCGACCACGTATTTGCGCTTACAGGTGCCAACACTGGACTTGTTGGCGGAAGAGCTGCGATTGGCGCAAAATGCCTTGGGGCAGATTACGGGAGCGTTTGGTGCCGATGACCTGCTCGGAGCCATTTTTTCAAAGTTTTGCATAGGAAAATGACGGGGCCCGATCAAGTTGCCGAGCGCCGGGCGTTTTGCTCCCACGAAAGGAGGCCGCCGCCATGACTTCGCAGTACGCATCGCCAAAAAAACTTGAAATTGCCGCTTTGCTGGAAGCTATTGCCAGCAATCCTTCCGACCAGACGTTGGGCCACATGTTGACCCGGCCACAGTGGGAGGTGCTCAGCGGTTACATGCAAGCCAGTGTGTTGGCGCCTGCGCAGATCCTGATTTCGCAGGGAGCGGAGGACCGAACGCTGTACTTTATCGAGTCGGGCATGTTGACCGTGCATTTCGAGGACCAGAGCGGGAAAATCCGACTGGCAACGGTGAGCGGGGGCTCGGTCGTCGGTGAAGGCGGATTCTTCTCCTACATGGCGCGCAGCGCTACGGTTCAGGCCGGCAATGCCTGCAAGTTGTGGGCGCTGACGCCGATGCGTTTTTCCGAACTGTCCAATCGCCATCCCACGGTCGCGCTGGCCCTGGCAATGGCGCTGGGAGCCATCATGGCCAAACGCGTAGTGAGTAATCGCAGGAAAATCGAGATTACCTGAAACCTGGAACAGCCCTTTCTCAGTGGCCGGCAAAATCGACCAGAGTGAAAAGGGGTAGCCCGGCTGATCGAAGCTTGGCGGATCCGCCGAGTTCGGGCAGGTCCACAATTGCGGCGCCCTCCATTACGGTAGCCCCGAGCTTCTCCAGCAGCTTCTTGCCAGCCATCATCGTGCCACCGGTGGCAATCAGGTCATCGATCAGCAACACCTTGTGGCCCGCTTTGACGGCGTCGGTATGCAACTCGACGGTGGCGCTTCCGTACTCCAGCTCATAGGTTTCCTCCACGGTCGTGAACGGCAGCTTGCCCTTCTTGCGAATCGGCACGAAACCCACGTTGAGCTCATAGGCGACCACCGCACCCAGGATGAACCCACGCGCATCGAGCCCGGCAACGATGTCCGGTCGCATGTGGGGATCCATGTAGCGGTGCACGAAAGCGTCGATCAGGACGCGGAACACCTTGGCATCCTGCAACAAGGGAGTGATGTCCCGAAATTGCACGCCTGGCGCAGGCCAGTCCGGCACGGTCCGTATATGGCTGCGCAAGTAAGCATTGACGGTATGGTTTTGCATGGGCGCTCGCCGGTGGGTATCGTGGGTCATTGTGCTCTTTGCAGTTTCTGCTCAGCCAGTGCCAGGTTCGCGGGGGTGCCAGACATCACCACGGTATCTCCATGTTGTACAAGGGTGTTGTCGTCCGGTACCAGGGTCTGGCCATTGCTACGTCGCAGGTTGACGACGCGGATGCTGATGGCATGCAGGGCCATCTGGGACAACGGTTTGCCGATGGACCTGGCACCCATCGGCACTGTAAACGAGGATAGCCGCTCGTGGTGCATTTCATCGACCGTATCGTCGTCCGCACCGTGGAAATAACCGCGCAGTAACTGGTAACGCGCGTCCCGTTGGTTCTGCACAATCCGGATAACCCTGCGCATGGGAATACCGACCAGGGCCAGAGCGTGGCTCGCCAACATCAGCGAACCTTCGATTGCTTCCGGAACCACTTCCGTGGCGCCAGCCGTCTGCAGTTTTTCCAGATCGTGGTCGTCGCGGGTTCGCACGATCACGGGCACTTGTGGGGCGTGGGTGCGGGCGTTCGCCAGCACTTTCATTGCCCCCGGCACTTCGAGGTAGGTCACGACCACTGCACTGGCGCGCGCAAGCCCTGCCGCCATCAGGGCCTGCAGGCGCGCGGCATCGCCGAACACCACCGAATCACCCGCGGCAGCGGCCTGGCGCACCCGATCCGGATCGAGATCAAGGGCCATATAGGGAATGCCCTCGCCTTCAAGAATGCGTGCCAGGTTCTGGCCGCAGCGTCCATAGCCACAAATAATGACGTGTTTGTTGGCATTGATGGACTTGCGCGCAATGCTGGTCATCTGCAGCGACTGCTGCAACCATTCACTCGACACCAGTTTCATTACGATCCGGTTGCTGTACAGGATGATGAACGGCGTGGCCAGCATCGACAATACCATGCTCGCCAGTATCGGATTGAGCAGAGCCGGTGGGACCAACCCATTCTTCTGCGCCAGCGTTAGCAGGACGAATCCGAATTCACCGGCCTGGGCCAGGTAAAGGCCGGTTCGCACAGAAATGCCCCAGGAGGCGCCCAGCCCACGCGCCAGCACGGCAACCAGAACCGCCTTGAACAAAATCGGCACGGTCACCAGCAGCAACACCAGCGGCCAGCGTTCCAGCACCAGGCGCCAATCCAGCAACATGCCGATACTGATAAAGAACAGCCCCAGCAGAACATCGTGAAACGGTCGGATGTCGGTCTCCACTTGGTGTTTGTATTCGGTCTCCGAGATCAACATTCAGGAGACGAACGCCCCCAACGCCAAGCTCAGGCCAGCGAGCTCCGTCAACCATGCCAGACCGAGGGTGATCAACAGCAGGTTGAGCACAAACAGCTCTTCGCTCTTGCGCCGGGCGACCAGAGTCAACCACCAGCGCATCACGTGTTGGCCCCCGACCAGCAGTACCGCAATCAGCAGTACCGCCTTCAGCGTGGCGATTGCCAGCGCGCCCATCAAGTCTTCACCGGCGGTCCCGAGAGCTGGGATCAGCACCAGCAACGGGACCACGGCCAGATCCTGGAACAACAACACGCCCATGACCCGCTTGCCGTGTTCGGATTCCATCTCCAGCCGCTCCACCATAAGCTTTACCACGATTGCGGTGCTGCTCATAGCCAGTGCGCCAGACAGGGCAAGCGCGGTTTGCCAGCCTAGACTAAACACGCGGGGCGCCAGATAGGCCAACAGCAGGGTTGCTCCGGTGGCCAGCATCATCGTGAAAAAAACCTGGAAAAGGCCAAGTCCGAACACATGCTTGCGCATTGCGCGCAGTTTCGTCAGATTGAATTCGAGCCCGATCACAAACATCAGGAACACTACGCCAAACTCTCCCAGGTACCGGATAGCCTCGGAGTTTTGCGCCAAGGCCAGGGCGTTGGGCCCGATCACCACACCAACCACCAGGTAGCCAAGCATTGGTGGCAACCTCAGCGAGCGGCAGGCGACTACACCGAGCACCGCGGCCAGCAGGTACACCAATGTCAATTCCAGTGCGGTCATGGCTGCATACTAGCAAGAGACGCGCCCGTCGATAAAATGAAAGGATGACGGTCAGCTTGCCAAACCCAGCATCGGACGCCGCGAAGCGTGCAACGGCCTTGGCGCAGGATACGTTCGACATCGAGGCGGCAGCGATTCTCGGACTCAGGCGCCGGGTCGGTGCGCCATTCGCAATGTGCGTGCGCATGGTGCTGGCGCTGTCAGGCCGGGTGATCGTGATGGGCATGGGCAAAAGCGGCCATGTAGCGCGCAAGATGGCTGCCACCTTTGCGTCCACAGGTACACCTGCCTTCTTCCTGCACACCGGGGAGGCAATTCATGGCGACCTGGGCATGGTGACTGCGACCGATCTGGTACTGGCCCTGTCCAACAGCGGCGAGTCGGTCGAGCTGGTGGCGATACTGCCGCTGGTCAGGCGCCTTGGTGCGCAGGTGATCGCCATGACTGGTAATCTGGACTCCACCTTGGCGCGCCACGCAGACCTGGTTCTGGATTGCAGCGTCGAGAAGGAGGCGTGCCCGATGAACTTGGCCCCCACTGCCAGTTCAATCGCGCAAATGGCGATGGGCGATGCATTGGCGGTGGCGCTGCTGGACGCGCGCGGTTTCAAGGCCGAGGATTTCGCGCGGTCGCATCCGGGCGGGGCCTTGGGCCGCAAACTGCTCACCCATGTGTGTGACGTGATGCGTACGGGTGCCGCAGTGCCACGCATCGGGCCAGACGGCGCGCTCGTGGACGTGATGCGTGAGATGGGCCGAAAAGGACTGGGTGCGGTGGCCATCACAGACGAAGACGGAACCATTCTGGGTATTTTCACGGACGGTGACTTGCGCCGCCTGGTCGAGCGGGGAGCGGATTTGCGCGACATGACGGCGGGCCAGGTAATGCACCGCGATCCGCGCACGGTCAGCCAGAATGCACTCGCGGTGGACGCCGCGCAGCTGATGGAGTGCCACCGCATCACCAGCGTGCTGGTCGTGAACGACAAGGGTAGCTTGTGTGGCGCCGTCAACAGCAACGATCTGATGCGTGCCAAGGTCATCTGATGCATGCGCGAATGCATTTCCCGGCGCAACTGTTGCTCAAGGCGCAGGGGCTCAGCGTGCTGATCCTTGATGTGGACGGCGTCATGACGGACGGCGGTTTGTACTTTAGCGGGCGAGGCGAAAGCCTGAAGCGTTTTCATGTTCAAGATGGGTATGGGCTGCGGATGGCGCAGCGGTCTGGTATCGAGCCTGTCGTCATCAGCGGCCGCGACTCGCCACCATTGCACACGCGCCTGCGCGCGCTGGGGATCACGCAGGTGTTTCTGGACAAGGCCGACAAACTGGCGGCGGCGCAAAGTGCACTTGGCGCGCTTGGAAAACAATGGGCGGATTGCGCGGTGATCGGCGACGACTGGCCTGACCTTCCGCTGCTGCGGCGTTGTGGGTTTGCGGTGGCGCCTGCCAATGCGCACCAGGAAGTATTGGCTGCGGCAGACCATGTTACGGCCCACTGCGGTGGGAACGGAGCGGTGCGCGAGTTGTGTGACCTGTTGTTGGTCGCGAAGGGCTGTTACGGGCAACTTTTGCAGGACGCAGCGGCATGATGCGAATGGTGTTGTCGGCATGGGACCGCGGGTCGCTCTACCTGCCGATCCTGCTGATGGGCCTGCTTGCACTCGGCACCTATTGGCTGGTACAGGAAACCCCGGGGCCGATCGCGGCGGTAGTCGCAAAACCGCCCCGGCATACGCCCGACTACTTCATGAAAAACTTCTCGGTGCGCACCTTCCTGGATTCTGGAAAGCTCAAGAGCGAAGTCTTCGGTGCAAGCGCACGGCACTTCCCGGTCAACGACGTGCTGGAGATCGATGCCATCCGTATTCGCGCCTTCGATGAACAGGGACGCGTTACTACCGCCACGGCGATACGAGCGTTGACCGACGGTGAAGGCTCCGAAGTGCAACTGTTTGGCAATGCCGTGGTGGTTCGCGAGGCGATGATTGACGCCAGCGGCAAACTGTTGCCGCGGATGGAGTTCCGCGGGGAATACCTGCATGCTTTTCTGGATAACGAACGAATCACCTCTGACCGGCCAGTCGAGATCCGGCGCGGCAGCGATGTGTTCGTCGCCGACAGCCTGGATTTTGACAACGTTCACCAGGTAATGTTGATGCGCGGGCGGGTCCGGGGAACGATGGTGCCGCAGGCTGCGAAATAGGCAGCATGGCGCCAGAACAAGATCGGCTGGTGTTCATCACTGGCGCCTCCAGTGGTATCGGACAGGCGGTGGCTCTGTGCTTTTACCAGGCCGGCTACCGGCTGGCTCTGGTGGCGCGACGCACCGATGTGCTGAATGTCTGGATAAAACAAGCCGCAATGGAGCCGCACCGAGTGCGCGTGTACGCGGCGGATGTCTCGATTACGCAAAGCATTGTGGATGCAGGGCTGGCCTGCATCCTTGCACAGGGCGTGCCGGACGTGGTGGTGGCCAGTGCCGGTGTGAGTATTGGAATGGACACCATGGATCGCGCGGACCTGGATGTAATGGCGCGTGTCTATGCAACCAACAATATTGGCTTGGCTGCCACCTTCCATCCGTTTCTGAAGGTAATGGTGCGCCGCGGGTCAGGCGTGCTGGTGGGAATTGCCAGCGTCAACGGGATCCGTGGGTTCCCGGGTCATGGCGCCTACTGCTCCAGCAAGGCCGCCGTCATCAGTTATTGCGAGTCGCTGCGGGGCGAGTTACGCGCCAGCGGCGTCAAGGTGCTGACCATCAGCCCGGGTTACGTGGATACGCCATTGACACGCGCAAACGGGTACTCGATGCCATTCCTGATGAGTCCGCAAGCGTTTGCGCAAAAGCTTTTCCGGGCCGTTGCGACCGGCAGCAGTTACCGGACTTTTCCTTGGCAAATGGCTGTGGTGGCCAAACTGCTGCGCGTTTTGCCCAACCTTTGGTTTGACCGCCTGTTTGCCAGGCGTGCGCGCAAGCGCCGCAGAACACCGGGTTGAAAGCAGGCCTTGCGGGCAAAAAAAAGGACCCGAGGGGCCCTTTTTGATGCTTGGCGTCAAAACGCCCTCAGTTTGTGGATCAATAGCTGCTGCGGCCACCACCATAGCCACCGCCACCGCCGCCGCTGCCGCCACTGCGACCGCCGCCAGCGCCACCGTAGCCGCCGCCGCTGCGGCTTCCACCGCCACCGCCGCCATAACCACCGCCACCGCCGCCGCCGCCGGCTCCACCGCCAAAGCCGCCGCCGCTACGCGGGGGGCGAGGTTCCATCGGGCGAGCTTCATTGACTACGAGGCCGCGGCCACCGTACTGCTGGCCGTTCATCGCGCTGATGGCCGCTTGTGCCTCTGAGTCGCTGCCCATCTCGACAAATCCAAAACCTTTGGACCGACCGGTGTCACGTTCCATCATGACTTTGGCACTGGAGACGGAACCGTGCGCAGCAAAGGCTTGCTGCAGGTCTTCGTCGCGGAAGGAATAAGGCAGGTTGCCTACGTAAAGTTTGTTGCCCATGAAAGGACTCCTCAAAAAGACTCAAAACGCGATGGAGTCCGATAACCGCAATCAACAAACCAATTGACTTAGAGCAGACGCGAAACTGACTAATCACCGCAAACAAATACTGCCGGTGTCCGGCAATACGCCTTCATTATGCGCCAAGATCGGCGTTTAGCAAATTCTTTGTGCAATTGTGCACATTATCTGGTCTGAGCAGTTCTTTACGGCTCAATGCCGGTCCGCAAGGCTTGGCAAAGCGGCCGCGCTGTGCGCGACTGTTTTGAGCGGGCGGATTGCTGCAGTGCGCCAGTTCGGGCTCATGGCGAAGTGCACTTATACTATTGACGCGTGCCGATTTGCTACAGCTTGCGGGCACCGGGTCATTTGAGTCCCGAAAATCAGCTAAATACGGCAATCGCCTCTGAAAGGATACCCGGCTCCGCACTTGGCGCAGCCGGGTTTTTTTATGCTTGTTTCGCCTTCATCTATGCATTTTGAAGCGCCTCTGCCCCTGCGCAGTGGGACATCGATCCGTGCCTATGACCTGTGCTTCGAGACTTACGGCACTCTGAATGCCGAACGTTCCAACGCGGTTCTGGAGCTGCATGCCTTGAATGCTTCACACCATCTGGCCGGCCTTTATGCGGGCCAGGATAAGTCGGATGGCTGGTGGGACACGATGATCGGTCCGGGCAAGCCGCTGGACACCAACCGGTTTTTTGTGATTGGTGTCAATAACCTGGGTTCCTGTTTCGGCTCTACCGGACCGATGCACCGCAGTCCGGACACTGGCCAGATCTACGGCTCTGGCTTCCCCGTGGTGACCGTGGAGGACTGGGTGGATGCGCAGGCGCGGCTGCTTGATGCATTGGGAATTGTCAGCCTGGCAGCCGTCATGGGTGGAAGCCTCGGTGGAATGCAGGCACTCAGTTGGACCTTGCAGTACCCGCAGCGGGTGCGCAATGCCGTAGTGATAGCCAGCGCACCCAACCTGACCGCAGAGAATATTGCTTTCAATGAGGTGGCGCGGCGTGCCATCGTTACTGACCCGGACTTCAACGGTGGCAATTTTTACGCCACGCAGGAGCGCGCGCAGACCACTCCGAAGCGCGGCCTGCGCATCGCCCGGATGATCGGCCACATCACCTATTTGAGTGATGACGTGATGAATGAGAAATTCGGCCGCACATTGCGTACCAGCCTGGCGCGCGAAGCCCAGCTGCTTGCGGCTGATGCCGCCGCGCCGGCTCCCTTTCGGTACACAACACAGGACGTGGAGTTCCAGATCGAGAGTTATCTGCGCCACCAGGGCGACAAATTTGCGGAGTACTTTGATGCAAACACCTACCTGTTGATCACCCGGGCGCTGGATTATTTTGATCCGGCGCGTGATTTCGGTGGCGACCTCAGTCGGGCGCTGGCGCGGGCCACCGCGCGTTTTCTGCTCGTAAGTTTCAGTACCGACTGGCGTTTTTCGCCCACGCGCAGCCGGGAACTGGTCAAGGCCTTGCTCGACAACCGGCGTGACGTCAGTTATGCCGAGATCGATGCGCCACATGGCCACGACGCCTTTTTGCTGGATGACCCGCGCTACCACCAAGTGGTTGCGGCCACCTTCGACCGCATCGCGCAAGCCCTGTCCTCATGAGTGACCAATTGACCATGGCGGCGATTGCCCGGCTCGTTCCTGAAGGCGCGCGTGTACTCGACCTGGGTTGTGGCGACGGCGCGATGCTGGCCTATTTGCAGAGCAGCCGCGCCTGTACCGGTTATGGCATCGAGATCGCCGATAGCAATGTGCTGGCCTGCGTGCGCCGTGGTGTCAATGTGATTCAGCTCAACCTGGACGAAGGCCTGGCCGTGTTCGACGACGCCAGTTTTGACGTGGTGCTGCAGATCGATACCCTGCAGCATTTGCGCAACGCCGAGACCATGTTGCGTGAAACGGCCCGGGTCGGCCGTATTGGTATAGTCGCGTTCCCCAATTTTGGCCACTGGCCGAACCGCCTGAGCGTGTTGCGTGGGCGCATGCCGGTGACCAAACGCTTGCCCTACCAGTGGTACGACACGCCCAATATCCGGGTCGGCACGCATGCCGACTTCGAGGTGCTGGCCTTGCGCAACGACCTGAAAATACTGGACAGCTTTGGTTTGCAGGATGGCCGAACGGTGCGTCTCGCACCCAACCTGATGGCCTCCACCGCAGTATTCAGGTTCAGCCGCTGAGCTGATGCTGCAGCCGGCAGCGTCAGGAGCGAACCAGGCAGGGCTGCTTGGGGTTGAACTTCCAGTTGGGGATCAGGTACTGCATGGCCATCGCGTCGTCGCGTGTTCCCAGCCCGTGCTGCAGGTAACATTTGTGCGCCTGCTCAACCGCATCCATATCGAGGGTGACGCCCAGCCCCCCCGTAGAAGGAACCGTGATGCTGCCATTGATGATTTGCAGCGGCGCCTGGGTAATGCGCTGCCCGTCCTGCCAGATCCAATGGGTGTCGATGGCCGTGACCTTGCCCGGCGCTGCGGCTGCGACATGGGTGAACATTGCCAGCGAAACGTCGAAGTGGCTGTTCGAGTGTGAACCCCAGGTCAGGCCCCACATCTGGCACAACTGGGCGACACGCACCGAGCCCTGCATGGTCCAGAAATGTGGGTCCGCCAACGGGATGTCTACCGACTGCAGCGCGATTGCGTGCGCCATTTCTCGCCAGTCGGTTGCGACCATGTTGGTTGCGGTCATGAGACCAGTGGCGCGCCGGAACTCGGCCATTACCTCGCGCCCGGAGAAAGCGCCCTCGGCGCCGCAAGGATCCTCCGCATAAGCCAGTTCCCGGTGGCGGTCGCGGCACAGCCTTACCGCATCCTGCAACAACCAGCCGCCGTTCGGGTCGAGTGTGACGCGGGCCTGTGGAAAGCGCTCGTGCAGCGCCACAATAGCTTCCATTTCGGCGGCCCCGCTCAATACCCCACCCTTGAGCTTGAAGTCGCGAAAGCCGTAACGTGCATGGGCCGCTTCGGCCAGCCGGACGATGGCGGACGCGTCGAGTGCCGCTTCGTGACGCAGACGTAGCCACGGATCGGCGGCGTCCGGCTCGCTGCGGTATGCCAGATCGGTGCGGTTGCGGTCTCCCACAAAAAACAGGTAACCCAGCACATCGACCACGCTGCGCTGCTGCCCTTCGCCCAGCAGGGCCGCCACCGGTACATGCAAGAACTGGCCAAGCAAGTCAAGTAAGGCGCTTTCCACCGCCGTCACGGCGTGGATGGCAACGCGCAAATCAAAGGTTTGGTTGCCGCGTCCCGCACTGTCGCGCCCGGCAAACTGGGTGCGTAACTTATTCAACACATGGTTCCAGTTGCCGACGGCCTGCCCTTCCACCAGAGCCCGTGCATCTTCCAGGGTTTGCCGGATATTCTCGCCACCCGGCACCTCACCCACGCCGGTCTGGCCCGCGCTGTCGGTCAGCACGACCAGGTTGCGGGTGAAGAACGGACCGTGGGCGCCACTCAGGTTGAGCAACATACCGTCCATCCCCGCAATCGGAATCACACGCATCCGCAGTACGGTGGGCGTCCTTTGGTGTTGGCTCGGTTGTGCAGTTGGCGTGGTGGTTTTGGTCATGGCGAGGCTGATTGCGGCAAAAATTCATCAGCCATCAGACAAGCCGACCCTTAGCGGTATGCATTGAAGGCTCATGTCGCTGGCGTCGAATCCGGCACGTTCTGCGACCGCCGCAAGCGTTCACGGCTGTTGCCCAGATGGGTTCGCATTGCCGCCCTGGCCGCATCCGCATCCTGGTCCCGGATCGCGACAAAGATGTCTTCGTGTTCCAAATTCACCCGTTGCAAATAGGCCAGGCGCCCTTCCGGGGCGGTCTGCGGCGTATTGACGCGGGTGCGCGGAATGATCATTGCGCCAAGATAGGTCATCAGGCCGGCGAAATGCTGGTTGCCAGTGGCCCGTGCCACCTCCATGTGGAAAAGGAAGTCCGGTGGTACTGCATCCGAGTTTTGCTCGATCGATGTCTTGAAAGCCAGCAGGGCTTCCTGCATGGTCTTCAAATTTTGCGGGGTGCGGCGTTGCGCTGCCAAACCTGCGGCCTCGGTTTCCAGGCTGATGCGCAGCTCCAGCACTGCAATCACGTCGGCCACGGTGGCAAAATCCCGCGCCGAAATCTTGAAATTGCCGCTGGTGTCCGTTGGGGATACAAAGGTGCCAATGCCGTGTCGGGTCTCGACCAGCCCGGATGCCTGCAGGCGCGACAAGGCTTCGCGAACCACGGTACGGCTGACGTCGAAACGCTGCATGATTTCAGCTTCGGTGGGCAGTTTGGCGCCCGGTCGGGTGTGGCCGGCCCGGATCTCGTCGGCCAGGCTACTGACGATTTCAGTGACAAGTCCACGTTGCCGGCGCGGTCGCAACCCCACCGCCTGGTTTGTCGGCAGATCTTTCGGGGCGCTAGGGGTATACCTTGAGTCCATCAAAAAACACTTGACAGCCAAAACGGCTTTAGAAACAATGGAGTTGTCAGACAACACATGACCGATGACCTGACGGCGCTGGCGCACTGTACCAAAGCTACAAGAAAAGTCCAGTACCAAGCGCCAACCGAGCTTTTTTTTGAACCCAGGATGCCCATCAAGAACCACTACAGACTGCTCCTGACTGGAGCCGCCGGAGGCTTGGGGCGAGTGCTGCGCGCGCGTTTGCAGGCCAACTGCACGGTGCTGCGGTTGTCCGACTGCGAGTCCTTGGGTGAGACCGGCGCGAACGAGGAGATCGTGTTGGCCGACCTGGCGGACGCTGCGGCGGTGCACGCCGCGATGGCCGGTGTGGATGCGGTAGTGCATTTGGGCGGGGTATCGGTCGAGGGCCCATTCGGGCCCATTTTGCAGGCCAACATTGTTGGCATGGTCAACTTGTATGAAGCAGCACGCAAACAGGGTGCGCGGCGGCTGGTGTTCGCCAGCTCCAACCATGTCACCGGTTTCTACAAGCAGTCGCAGACCATCACGGCCGATGACCCGCCGCGTCCGGACGGCCTGTACGGGCTGAGCAAGGCGTTTGGCGAAAATCTGTCGCGCCTGTATTTCGACCGCTACGGCATCGAGACGGCTTGTGTTCGCATCGGTTCTTCCTTTACCGAGCCGAAAGACCGCCGCATGCTGGCCACCTGGCTGAGTTTTGACGACCTGCACCGCCTGATCACGGCCTGCCTCACCACTCCGGTGTTGGGCCATACGATTATTTTCGGCATGTCCAACAACGCCGTGACATGGTGGGATAACGCGCGTGCGCGGCATGTCGGTTACCAGCCACAAGACAGCTCCGACCCATTTCGCGAAGCGGTGTTTGCCCGCAGCTCGACGCCAGACCTGAATGACCCGGCGGCGCTTTTCCAGGGTGGCGCCTTTGTTCGTGCCGGGCCTTTTGAATGAGTAGCTCCCCGCCAATTGGCATTGACCCGATTTTCAACCCGTCTAACCAGGAGACAAAAATGACCCTTCGCCGATCCCTTCTTGCATCCGCCATTGCCGTTGCCGCATTGGCCACGCCATCTTTCGGCATTGCCCAGACCATCCTCAAGGCAGCGGACGTGCACCCGGCCGGTTACCCGACCGTGGTGGCGACCGAGAATATGGGCAAGAAACTCGAGCTTGCCAGCAATGGCAAGTTCAAGATGCAAATGTTCCCGGCCAGCGTGCTGGGTGACGAAAAGACCATGATCGAGCAGACCCAGATTGGGGCGATCCAGTTGTTGCGCACATCGCTGGGCCCGCTGGGCTCGGTGGTACCGGACGTCTACGTTTTCAACATGCCTTTCGTATTCCGCAACGAGACCCACATGCGCGCCGTCATCGACGGGCCGATCGGCCAGGAGATTCTGGACAAGATCAGCAATAGTCCGGCCCGGCTGGTGGCGCTGGCCTGGCAGGACGGCGGCTCGCGCAGCCTGTACACCAAAAAGCCGGTACGCACGCCAGCCGACCTCAAGGGCCAGAAGGTGCGCATGATGGGCAATCCGCTGTTCATCGACACCATGAACGCACTTGGCGGCAATGGCATCGCCATGGGTTATCCGGAGGTCTACAGCGCGTTGCAAACCGGGGTAATCGACGGCGCCGAGAACAACCCGCCAAGCATGTTCACTGCGAACCATTACACGACCGGTGCCAAGTATTACGCCCAGACCAACCACCTGATCATTCCCGAACTGCTGGTGATGTCCAAGGCCGCCTATGACAAGTTGACGCCGGCCGAGCAGACCTTGGTCAAGAAACTCGGCCGCGAGGCGCAAATGGAACAGCGCGTCTTGTGGGACAAGAGCGTGGTGGAATACACGGCGAAGCTGAAGGCGGCTGGCGTCGAGTTCATCGAAGTGGATCAGAAGCCGTTTTTTGACGCCACCGCCCCGGTCCGCGCCAAGTACGGTGCCCCGTTCACGGATTTGATGGCGCGTATCGCGGCAGTCAAGTAAGTTCCGAGTCTGCGTTGGCCGGGTCGCCGGGCTGGAATCAGCGCCGCGGTCCGGCTGACGTGTGTGATCGATCCGTTGTGACATCGCGGCCCGCAGGTCGCGCATCCCATGAAGAATTCCCTTCTGACTGCGCTCGACGCGATCTACTCAAGCTGCATCTGGATCGCCGGTCTTTCCATTGTGGTCATGAGCCTGATCATCCCGATCGGAGTCTTTGCACGGTATGTGCTGGGCTTCGGCGCGCAGTGGCCGGAGCCAATTGCGATCTTGCTGATGGTGATCTTCACATTCTTTGGTGCCGCCGCTGCCTACCGGGCTGGCGCACACATTGCGGTGGCGATGCTCACTGACCGTCTGAGCGTGCTACAGCAAAGGGCCTGCCGTATTGCGGTAAACGTGTTGATGCTGGTGGTCAGCCTGTTTGCGGTTGTGTACGGAATCAAGTTGTGTCTGGAAACCATGGGACAGACCATCACGGCATTGCCCTGGTTGCCAGTCGGAGTGACCTACCTTCCGGTGCCTCTGGGGGGCTTGCTGACGCTGCTGTTTGTGCTCGAAACCATGGTTTTTGGTCCCCAGACCGGGCGTGCCGTGGTTGTGTTTGACCAGCAAGTCGAACAAGCGGGGACCTGAGCATGGACACGATTGTTCTGATTGGCAGTTTCGCGCTGCTGGTGTTAATTGGCATGCCAGTTGCCTATTCCCTGGGGCTGGCCGCCCTGGTCGGTGCAATCTGGATCGATTTGCCGCTTGACGCAGTGATGATTCAGATCGCCAGCGGCGTCAACAAGTTCTCCCTGTTGGCAATTCCGTTTTTTGTGCTGGCGGGTGCCATCATGGCCGAGGGCGGCATGTCGCGGCGGCTGGTCGCGTTTGCGGGAGTGCTGGTGGGTTTTGTGCGGGGCGGCCTGTCGCTGGTCAACATTCTGGCGTCCACCTTCTTTGGCGCCATATCCGGTTCCTCGGTCGCCGATACCGCATCGATTGGCTCGGTGATGATCCCCGAGATGGTGAAAAAAGGATATCCACGCGACTTCTCGATTGCGCTGACAGTCAGTGGTTCGATCCAGGCGACCCTGATTCCACCCAGCCACAACGCGGTGATCTACTCGATGGCAGCGGGTGGCTCAATATCAATTGCGGCCTTGTTCATGGCCGGCGTTCTGCCAGGGCTGCTGCTCGGCGCCACGCTGGCTGTCTATTGTCTGTACATCGCCAAGAAGCGGGGCTTCCCTGTGGGCGAGTCAATACCGCTGCGCCAGGCCCTGCGCATCGCTGGTGACGCCATGTGGGGCCTGGCCACCATGGTGATTATTCTGGGTGGCATCTTGAGCGGTGTGTTTACCGCCACCGAGTCTGCTTCCATCGCCGTCGTGTGGGCGTTCTTCGTGACGATGTTTATTTACCGCGACTATAAATGGCGCGACCTGCCCAAATTGATGCACAGAACGGTCAAGACGGTGTCGATCGTGATGATCCTGATCGGCTTTGCAGCCAGCTTTGGCTACATCATGACCCTGATGCAGATTCCGCTCAAGATATCGACCGCACTGACCGCGTTCACCGACAACCGCTACATGATCCTGATGTTGATCAACGTGTTGCTGCTTATTCTGGGTACCCTGATGGATATGGCGGCCTTGTTGCTGATCCTGACGCCCATCTTGCTGCCAGTGGTCAAGGCGGTAGGTGTGGATCCAGTGCATTTCGGCATGATCATGATCGTGAATCTGGGCATCGGCCTGCTCACCCCGCCAGTCGGTTCGGTCCTGTTTGTAGGTAGCGCGGTCGGCAAGTTGCCGATCGAGAAGGTGGTCAAAGCCCTGATGCCCTTCTTTGGTCTGTTACTGATCGTGCTGGGCGTCGTTACTTATGTGCCCGCCCTCTCGCTGTGGCTGCCGCGCCTGATGGGGCTATGAACGCCCGAACTGCTCTATGCGCATGGGACCGGGCAACCCAAGCTCGGACATCCCGCCATGGTCGCGTGACGTGCATCCGCAGAAGACCTTGAACCCGCAAGAACTCAAATCCATCATCGGTTTCGGACGGTAGTCCTTTCCGGTCACCGACTTTGACGCACAAGGCGATTTCCGTCCGCGGGGAGGTGGAGCGCCTGGGCGCGCACGGCGCCCTGTCGCTGCCGCATTACCTGACCGAGGCTGGTCAGGGGGGGCTGATCAACTACGTGCAGGTGGTGTCATGCCCCATCTGGCAATCCGCAACCGTGTGCCAGGTTACGCCGTGAGCATCGTCAAGGCCGGGGCGCGCATCGCGGGACAGGACGCCGGGCCGGTGCGCCCACCGCTGACTGACCTGAAGCCGGCCGGGGTGGAGCAACTCGCCGCGCTGATTCGCACGCTGGGTCTTCAGTCGTAGCAACATCGACGCCATGGCCTTGTCTCCTGGTTTTGCAGTTGCTGCAGTCGGTGCCGGCCTTGGCGCGACGCCACATTTTCGCGCCATGGAGGAGCTGCGAGACGCCCATGCGCTGACCTGGGTCTGTGCACGGGATGCGCAGCGCTTGCAGGACCGCGTCCTACCCGCCGGGGCCCGGCGCACAACCCGCCTGGAAGACATTCTGGAAGATCCGCAGGTGCGCGCAGTGTTGGTGCTGACGCCACCCGCAGCGCATCTGGAAGTGGTGCGCAAACTGGCCCAGGCTGGAAAACATGTGCTGGTGGAAAAGCCGCTCGAACTTGACTTGACACGCGCCCGAGAACTGGTGGCCTGTTGTGAGGCGGCCGGCGTGCTGCTGGCGGTGATGCTGCAGTTCCGGTTGCGCGCTGGAGCTGTGCGCCTGACGCAACTGCTACGCCAGGGAGCGCTTGGCAGCGTTACCAGTACCAGCGCCAGTGTGCGCTGGTGGCGGCCGCAAAGTTATTACGACGAACCTGGTCGCGGCACGCTGGCGCGCGACGGTGGCGGGGTGTTGATGACGCAGGCCATCCATACGCTTGATCTGTTGTTGTCGTTGCTGGGTTCGCCGCTGCGGGTGACTGGCGTTGTTTCCACCAGTCCCGTGCACCGGATGGAAACGGAAGACTGCGCCAGTGCCTTATTGCATTACCCGCACGGCATGGTGGCGGTGTTGCAGGCAACCACAGCGGCGTATCCGGGATCGCCAGAGCGGCTGGAGATCAACGGCACGCTGGGAACCGCCACGTTGGAAGCGGGGCGTTTGCAGCTGGATTTTCTGGACGGCCGCTCGGAGGTCGCAGGCGCCGATGCGGGCAGTGGCGCTGGCGCCGACCCGATGGCTTTTGGCCACAGCGCGCATCGGACGGTGCTGGAGGACTTCCTGCATGCAGTGCGGACGAATACTGCCCCAGCCACCAGCGGCCGCAGTGCCTTGCTTGTGCATGCCGTCATCGAAGCCATCGTCGAGTCTTCGCGCCGCGGTACACCGGTACCATTCGATCCATCGCCATGAATCCGCATTACATCCGCATGCACCAGGACGACAACGTTGCGATCGTCGCAAGCGATGGTGGCCTTGCCGTCGGCGCGCGATTTGCCGATGGGCTGGTCCTGCGCGAGCGGGTGCCGCAGGGCCACAAACTGAGTCTGGTCGACATTGCCTGCGGTGCAGCAGTGCGGCGCTACAACGTGGTGATCGGTCACGCGCTGCGCGACCTGCCCGCTGGCAGCTGGGTGCATGAGCGGGTCCTGCAGATGCCTGCGGCGCGGGGCCTGACTGATTTGCCTATGGCGACGGCGCAAACTCCGCCACTGCCGCCGCTTGCGGGCTACACCTTCGAGGGTTACCGAAATCGGGATGGCTCGGTGGGCACACGCAATATCCTGGCCATTACGACCACGGTGCAATGTGTCGCCGGCGTGGTGGACTTTGCAGTGCAGCGCATCAAAGCCGAATTGCTGCCGTTGTTCCTACATGTAGACGATGTGGTTGGGCTGGAGCACAGTTATGGCTGTGGTGTGGCCATCGACGCGCCCGATGCAATCATCCCGATCCGCACCCTGCGCAACATCAGCCTGAACCCGAACTTCGGCGGTGAGGTGATGGTCGTCAGCCTGGGCTGCGAAAAGCTGCAACCCGAACGCCTGTTCCCACCAGGGACCATCACGATCGCGGACCAGCGCGGCGTTGCGGCCGCTTCGGCGCCGCTAGATGTGGTGTGCCTGCAAGACGACGCGCATGTTGGATTCATGTCCATGATCGACGCGGTGCTGCGCCAGGCCAGGGTCCATCTGGAGCGCCTGAACCAGCGCCGCCGCGAAACCTGCCCGGCGGCCGAGCTGGTGGTGGGAGTTCAGTGTGGCGGCAGCGACGCGTTCTCTGGCGTTACTGCCAATCCTGCGGTGGGTTTTGCAACCGATCTGCTGGTGCGTTGTGGTGCCACCGTGATGTTTTCCGAAGTGACCGAAGTGCGCGACGCAATCGACCAGTTGACGGCGCGCGCGGTCACCCCGGAAGTTGCGCAAGCCCTGGTGCGCGAGATGGCCTGGTACGACCGGTATCTGGAAAAGGGCCAGGTCGATCGCAGTGCTAACACGACGCCAGGCAACAAGCAGGGCGGACTGTCCAACATTGTCGAGAAAGCCATGGGCTCGATTGTCAAGTCCGGCACGGCGCCGATATCGGGCGTGCTGGCACCGGGTGAGAAGGCACACCAGCGCGGCTTGCTGTATGCGGCAACGCCGGCCAGTGACTTCGTTTGTGGCACGCTGCAGATCGCCGCGGGCATGAACCTGCATGTCTTCACAACCGGGCGTGGCACGCCTTATGGGCTGGCGCCGGTGCCGGTGATCAAGGTGGCGACTCGCACCGAACTGGCACGGCGCTGGCATGACCTGATGGATCTGGATGCGGGGCGCATTGCCACCGGCGAGGCAAGTATTGCCGACATGGGCTGGGAACTGTTTCGTTTGATGCTTGAGGTGGCCAGTGGCCGAAAGACCTGGGCCGAGCACTGGAAACTGCACAATGCCCTGGTGTTGTTCAACCCGGCACCGGTCACCTGACGGCACCGGTTTTTTTTGGATGCAATCATGAAACCTGGTTCCTTTCTTACCCTTGTTGCTGCAGCGCTGCTGACGCTCGTCGCAGCGCCCAGCCACGCGCAAGCCGACTACCCCAGCAAGGCGGTGAAGATCATCGTGCCTTTTCCGGCGGGTGGCACCAGTGATGTGATGGCACGAATGGCTGCAGACGAATTGACGAAGTCGCTGAAGCAGCCGTTTGTGGTGGAGAACATTGGTGGTGCCGGTGGGACCATCGGCACCGAACGTGCCGCCAAGGCCACCGCCGACGGTTATACGCTGGTCCTGACCGGGGTCGGCTCGAATGCGGTCGCCCATGGCCTCAATCCAAAACTGGGTTATGACTCGAACAAGGACTTTGTCCATATCACGCAAATTCACTCCGGTCCGAACGTGTTGGTGGTGCATCCCGACACACCGTTCAAGACACTCAAGGAGTTGATCGACTACGGCCGCGCGAACCCTGGCAAGCTCAACTACGGCTATACCCACGCCGCGTCGGGCCACATGGCGATGGAGCTGCTCAAGCAGACGGTCAGTGAGTGTCCCAAAGGGGCCAGGGATTGCAAGCCGCTATTCATCGTGGGCATACCGTATCGCGGTGGCGGCCCTTTGCTGACGGACCTGCTCGGCGGTCAGATACCGATGATTTTCATCAACCAGGACGCAGCCCTGCAACATGTCAAAAGCGGCAAACTGCGTGCGCTCGCAGTCACCAGCCGACAACGAAACCCGCTGTACCCGGAGGTGCCGACGATCGCCGAGTCGGGTTATCCGGCGTTCGAAGCACTCTCCTGGTCCGGCCTGTCGGCTCCCAGGGGCACGCCGCAGCCCGTCGTTGACAAACTGGAGGCCGCAATGGCGGCGGCGATGCAGTCGGGCGCCGTGCGCCAGCGCATGGAGTCGGTCGGCTTCGTGGTGCCGACACAGGGCTCCAAGGCTTACACGCAGTTTGTCAAGACCGAGATCGATGCGTGGACGCGGGTGATCCAGTTGGCGGGCATCAAACCGGATTGAGCAGCGCGAAAAAGGCGGCTTCCCGGGTGCCGGCAACGGCCGCGGTTTGCCCATATTGATCGCAAATCTGCTCTCGCAGATATCGTTCGGCCTGCTGGTGATGACGATTTGCTTGCCGTCGATGCAGCAGCGGGGTGCCCTGTTCGGCGCCAGCCAGGCCAGCGTCCAACTCACCTTCAGCGCTTAACGTGAAACAACTTTCATGATGCGGGGTGAAGAGTGGGCATCATGAAAGTTACGTCGTCGCATTCGGTCTGCTGCAGGTGGTGTACGGACCGCTGTCCAACCGTTACGGGCGCAGGAAGTCATTGCGGGTCGGGCTGGTGCTTGGGTATCGCTGGCGTTATTTTTGCTGCGCTGGCCACGTCCCTGTGGGCGCTGACGATGGCGCGTGCGCTCCAGGGCGCCGGCACGGCGGCCGGCCTTCGGTGCGTACCTGGTGGGCTTGTTGACGCACCATGGTTCGGTGCAGCTGGGCCTGTTGATGCTGGCCCTTACCCTGTGTGCGCTGGCGGCCCAGATCATGTGGTACCGGGCTTGAGCGGCGCGTGAGGCGGAAAACCTATCCGGCGCGCAAACTGCCCAGACCCGGGCTCATCATGGTCTCGTCAATCGTCTTTTCCTGAGCCTGGTTCGGCGCGACAAACTCGAGTGTCATGACCCGCGCCAGCCGCAGCAGGGCACCGGGGCGCAGGGGTAACTCCTGATCCCGTTGCATGGCTACACCGTCGAGCTCCGTGAGCTGGGTCGACAGCGTCTTGATCACATACCCGCCCGGACGGCTCAACAATTCGAAGTGTTTGCGACTGATCTGCTTGCTGGCGGTCGGGTCGGGCAGCACGAGGATGACGTCGTTGATCGAGGCGCCCTGTTGTGTTTCGCCGCGGCCGAAACACAAAGTGTCGAGTTGTGGCAACAGGATGCGTTCGCCGGATTCGCGCACGATCAGGTAGCTGGGAAAACACAATGGGTCGCGCCAATGCATTTCGAATAGCTCCACGGCCCGGGTGATGCCTTTGAGTGGCACACTCGCAAGCACAGCGCAGGCAACGCGTTGCTGCGGTGCGAGTTGCTGGAACATCTCGCCGGACAGGCGCAATTGCCCGGGTTGCGCGGTGCTTGCAATACGTGCACACAGGTTGACGCTGTCGCCGGTCACCTGCTCGCCGTCGGTGAGTACCGGGCCCCAGTGCATGCCAACGCGCACGCTGAGCTGGTGGGCGCGCGCACGGCTCTGGTTGGCGGCTGACATCGCGTTCAAGAATGCGGCCATGGAAGTCGCGGCGGCGCTGGCGGACGCAAAACAGACAAAAGCGCCATCGCCTGCAGTGCCCACAAGGCGGCCCTGGTGTTGAACCAGGTTTTGCTCCAGCAAATCGAGATGCAACTGCTGCAGCCGGCGGCCGGCTTCGTCGCCGAACTGGGCGAAGTAGCGGGTCGACTCGACAATATCGGTGAACGCCAGTGCTGCGTTGCGCTCGAAGCGCCGCGTCAACTCCTGCGACAACAGGGTCTGGAGCCGGATGATCTCGGTCATCGTCAGGGCTGCAGGATCAAATGGACTGGTCATGGCGAAAAGCGTAAGCGAAGAGGATAACGATAGCGTGGCACAGGGTCAACGGCGGCGGCGCGGATTTCAGTCAGAATTGGGCGGATGGCAAAGCCCTGCGTGATATGATGGAAAAACTCGGACGCTACGACGTCGTTCGCGTGCTTGGCAAGGGCGCGATGGGCATGGTTTATGAGGCGCGCGACCCCAATCTGGACCGCCGGGTTGCAATCAAGACCATCAAGGTCGAGAACCTTCCCGAGGCGGCGATTGTCGAGTACGAAGCACGCTTCCGTACCGAAGCCCGTTCCGCCGCGCGCTTGCAGCACCCCAATATTGTCAGCGTGTACGACTCGGAGCGCCACGGTGATACGGCCTACCTGGTGATGGAGTTTGTGCAGGGCGAAGATCTCAAGCAGCACCTCGACAGCGGCAAGCGCTACACGCTGGAACAGTCGTTGGCGATCATGCGGGATTTGCTCGCGGCGCTGGCCTACGCACACCAGCAGAACATCGTGCACCGCGATGTCAAGCCGGCCAATTTGATGATTGAGGCCAGTGGGCGGGTCAAGTTGACTGATTTTGGCGTTGCGCGCATCCAGGACTCGGGCGAAGCTACCCGTACCAAGGGATCGATGGTCGGAACCTTGAAGTACATGGCGCCGGAACAGGTGCAGGGGTTGGCGATTGATGCACGGGCCGACCTGTTTGCCGCCGGCGTCGTGTTGTACCAGTTGTTGACCGGCGAACGGCCGTTCGACGGAGACAGCGAATACGCCATCATTCACCAGATCATCAGCCAGAATCCGCCGCCGCCCAGCAGCATCAACGCCCAACTGCCCGCTGCGCTCGATATCGTCGTGGCCCGAGCCCTGGCCAAGGATCGGGCGCTGCGTTTTCCCAGCGCGGGCGAGTTCGCCCGGGCCTTGCTGGATGCCAGCGTACAGGCACAGGACGCAACGGCCGTCCCGCCAGCCAGCGCTTCCCCTGGAAACGGCGGCAGTCTGGGAACCGGCTCGGGTGCGTCCGGCACGCGCGGCAGCGGCGCTACGGCACGTATGGCGCGCAGCGGCGAGGACACTGGCTCGACTGTCACCCAGGAGCTTGAGCTCGTTTACTGGAAGGACATCAAGCACTCGGAAGATGCACTGGATCTGCAAGGTTTCCTGACCCGTTTTCCATCAGGCATCTATGCCGATCTGGCACGA
>JAJAZK010000028.1 GCA_026785765.1 Rhodoferax sp.
GGTCACGATCGTGAGCCTGTACGAACTCACCGGTGCCCTGTCGCTGGCGCTCAACTCGGATGCCAACTGGCGGCCCTTCAAGATCGAGGGCTACCTGTTCATCACGATGATTTATTTCTTCTTCTGCTTCTCCATGTCGCGCTACAGCATCTGGGTAGAAAAGCAGGTCAACAAAGGCAAGGCTCGCTGAAAGAACATCATGGCAGAACCCATCATCAAATTTGACAAGCTCAATAAGTGGTACGGCAACAACTTCCATGTGTTGCGCGACATCGACCTGAACGTCGCCCCTGGTGAACGCATCGTTATCTGCGGCCCGTCCGGCTCCGGCAAATCCACGCTGATCCGCTGCATCAACCGGCTCGAAGAGCACCAGCAGGGCCACCTGTGGGTGGACGGCGTGGAATTGACCGACGACGTGAAAGCCATCGACGACATCCGCAAGAAGGTCGGTATGGTGTTCCAGCAGTTCAACCTGTTCCCGCACCTGACCGTGCTGGAGAACCTGACGCTGTCGCCGATGTGGGTCGGCAAGATGCCCAAGAAGGACGCCGAAGAAAAGGCCATGACCCAGCTCAAGCGGGTCAAGATCGCCGAGCAGGCCAGCAAGTACCCGCTGCAACTCTCCGGTGGCCAGCAGCAACGCGTGGCAATTGCGCGCGCCTTGTGCCTGACGCCCAAGATCATGCTGTTCGACGAGCCGACTTCGGCGCTCGACCCGGAGATGATCAAGGAAGTGCTCGACGTCATGGTCGAGATGGCCGGGCAGGGCATCACCATGTTGTGTGTCACCCACGAGATGGGTTTTGCCAAAGCCGTGGCTGACCGTGTGATCTTCATGGACCAGGGCCAGATCGTCGAGCAAAACAACCCGCACGACTTCTTCAACAACCCGCAGAACGAGCGCAGCAAGGACTTCCTGTCGAAGATCCTGGGCCACTGAGGAGCCCTGAAATGGGAACGCGAAGCGGGTCGGTGCGCCAGAAGCGCGGCGCTAGTTGTTTCCTGTTGCTGTTCTGCTGCGCCTTTGGAGCATTGGCGTTCGACCTGCAAGGCCACCGGGGCGCGCGCGGCGACCGCCCCGAGAATACCCTGGCCGCGTTCGAACATGCGCTGGAAATCGGCGTCAACACGCTGGAACTCGACGTCGCGATCACGGCCGACGGCGTGCCGGTGATCTCGCATGACCCGTACTTGAACCCGGCGCTCACGCGCGACGCCCAAGGGCAATGGCTCAAGGCACGCGGGCCGCTGATCCGGTCGTTGACGCTGGCGCAACTGCAGGTGTACGACGTGGGACGGGCCGACCCGGCGAGCGAGGTTGCACGCCAGTTTCCATTGCAACAGGCGCGCGACGGCCAGCGCATCCCGACCCTGGCTTCGCTGTTTCAGAGCGTCGGTGCGACCGGCACGCAGCAGGTGCGTTTCAATATCGAGACCAAGATCTTCCCCAATCAGCCTGCTGACACAGCCACGCCAGACAATTTCGTCGACGCAGTGCTGGCCGTGGTGCGCGCTGCAGGCCTGACGTCGCGGGTCACGATCCAGAGTTTTGATTGGCGCACGCTACGGCGCCTGCAGCAGCTCGAGCCGCGTATTGCGACGGTGTACCTGACGGTCGAGTTGCCGCAGTCGAATAACGTGCAGGACCCGGCCTGGACCGCCGGCATGTTTAGCAAGGACTATGCCTCGACGCCGCACATGGTCAAGGCCAGCGGCGGCGCGGTCTGGTCACCCCATTTCGCCACCATCGATGCAAACAAAGTCCGCGCCGCCCAGCAGCTCGGACTCAAGGTGATCCCCTGGACCGTCAACGAACCGGCCGACATGGAGCGACTGATCGGCTGGGGCATCGACGGTTTGATCAGCGACTATCCGGCCCGCGCCCGTGATGTGATGCGCCGATTCGGGTTGCCCTTGCCCGCAAGCAGCCAGCGCTAACTGCGCTTGAAGCAGCATCAAATGCACAAGCTGCCTCGATTCCTGTACCTTTTGTCAGCCAGCAATTTGCTGATCGGCACCGGCGCGTTCTGCCTCACCGGTATCCTGCAACCGGTGGCGACTTCGCTGGGCGCCACGGTGCCAGCGGTCGGACAAACCATGACCGCGTACGCGATTGCCGTCGCGGTGCTGGCGCCGCTGCTGCTGGTGCTGACCGGGCGCTGGGCGCGCCGCGATGCGCTGCTGCTGGCACTGGTGATTTTTGCCAGCGGCTTGTTGATGTGTGGCCTTGCCAACGACTTGACCACCCTGCTGTTGGGCCGTGTGTTGATGGGTGCGGGCGGCATGTTCACGCCGATTGCGGCGGGCATGGCGGTGGCGGCGGTGGCACCGGCGCACCAGGGTAAAGCTCTGTCGATGACATTTCTGGGAATGAGCCTGAGTTACGTGATTGGCCTGCCCCTGTGCACCTGGCTTGGGCTGCACTACGGCTGGCGTACTCCGGTGTTTGGCCTGGCCGGTCTGGTTGGTCTGATGCTGTGCGCTGTGACCCTGCTGGTGCCGCGCCGGGGCGACGCGCCGGGCGCGGGATTCTCCGGTCTGGGAACCGCCTTGGGCAACCCAATGGCGCTGCGCAGTCTGGCCTTGACATTGCTGCAGTTCAGCGCCATTTTCACCGTCTTTTCCTACACCGGGCCAGTGCTGCAAGCGCTTAATCCGATGGACGCTGGCACCCTGTCGGGTACGCTGGTGGTGTTTGGCCTGGCCGGAGTCGCCGGAACCCTGCTCGGCGGCTGGGCCAACGACCGATTCGGCGCGCTGGCAACGCTGCGCGTGCAACTGGCGGTGCTCACCGCGATGATGCTGCTGGTACCGCTGACACATGGCCACTATGCGTGGATGGTTCTGGTTTTTGTGCTTTGGGGCACGGCCGGGTTCGGCATGATGGCCCCGAATCAGACCCGTCTGGCGCGCGTCTCGGCACGCCAGGCGCCGATGTTGTTCAGCCTGAACACCTCCATGCTGTACTTTGGCACGGCTGCTGGCGCCGCTGTCGGCGGCGTGGCCAGTTCCCAGGTCGGATTCGGCGCCTTGGCCTGGATCGGCGCGGGTTTCGCGGCGCTGGCGTGGCTTACCTTCCTGCCGCACAAAGGCGCTGGCTGAGCCTGGAGCCAGCCGCACTGCGGCCTTGATGCAGATCGTGTTTTTGCGACGCGATCGGTTGGAACCAGCGAGGGAATCTGCTAACCTTGAAGCATTCGCACCAACCATCGAAAGGCCCCCTATGTCTGAGTCCAGCACTTCCTCCGTTTTCGACCAACAACAATTGGTAAGCGACATGAAATCGGCCATTGCCGACGCCGAAGACATGTTGCACGCCACCGCCGACCAGGTCGGCGACAAGATCGCCAGCATGCGTGCCCGCATCCAGGATCGCCTCAAAGGTGCGCGCGAGCGCCTCGCCGATGCCGAAGCCATCCTGATTACCAAAACACGCGCTGCGGCGCGCGCCACCGACGCGTATGTTCACGAGTCGCCCTGGACGGCAATCGGCATCGCCGCCAGTCTGGGTCTGGTGCTGGGCGTGATCCTTGGCCGTCGCTGATCCTGCGGGGTCGGGCCACAACGCAGCCTGGAAGCGGCAATGAGCACATCGGCGGGCCGCCCGGGACTGTTTTCATCTCTCAAGCTGACCGCTGGCACCTTTCTGGCAATCGGGCAGACACGCCTGGAGTTGCTCGCCAACGAGCTGGAAGTACAAAAACTCCAATTGCTGCGCATGTTGCTGCTGGCGCAAGCGCTGCTGTTTTGCGCCGCCGTCGGACTGGTACTGCTGGTGGCACTCGCAGCGTTGTTGTGGTGGGAGCAGCGCATCGTGGTGGTTGGTGTGGCTGCCGCGCTTTTTGTAGCTGCAACCACGTGGTGCGCGCGAACCCTCATGGGCCTGGTGAACGCACCGGAGCCGGCCTTCGCCGCCACCCTGGCCGAACTGCGCCAGGACGTACAGAACCTGAAAGCAGCAAGCCGCCATGCAAACCCGACTGATTGAACTGCACCAGCAGCGCGGCCGCCTGCAAGAGCGCATCGCCAATCAACGCCGCGAGTTGGCGCTGCAGATGGCGCCGCTGCAGGGCGTGCTGGCCGTTCCCGAACGGGTCGGGCGTCTGGTGCAGGAAGGCAAACAGTTCGTCGTCCAGCACCCGCTGGTGCTAGGGACCGCCCTCGCCTCGCTGCTGTTGTTCAAACCTGGATTCGTCGTGCGCTGGGCAGGTCGCGGCGTAACGGTCTGGCGCACCTGGCGCACGGTCAGTGCCATGCTGCCAGGGTTTGTCCGGGAGCGCCTGCGCAGCGTGCGCAAGTGACGCGGGCGCCCGCGTGGCGGCTGAAACCTGGCGATCGCGCGCAGGGGCTGACGCTCCTGAACCTCACTATTGCAGGCCAAGGCCTACACGTGTGATGACACCGTCGCGGAGCTCCCGCACCACGAGCGTCGCGCTGCCCAGCCGCACGGTGTCGCCCGGCACCGGCGGGCGGCGCAGCGCTGCGGCGATCCAGTCGCCGAGTGCGAACGTCGCGTCGGGCGGTTGCGGCAGGTCGTAGAACTCGCACAACGCCACTACGGAAGTCTGCGGATCAAGCTCGAAGTCGCGGAACACGGCGCGCACGGCCCGCTCGTTGCCGGGGTCCGGCATGGCCACGCCCAGCCTTCGCGCCATCCAGCCGATGCTCGTGCCCTGGACCAGCAAGGAC
>JAJAZK010000029.1 GCA_026785765.1 Rhodoferax sp.
CCGTCATGGTGTTCGTGCTGCGCCAGATGGGCCAGATCCCACTGGTAGACACCGTCGCCGCGTGCCTCGGTGTAGCAGGCATAGGGGCCACGCACGGCCAGGGAACCGAGATCCGGGCTGCCGAGGTACTCGGCTGGCAATACCGGTGCTGGAAAGTTGGTTCGGTGCAACCACGTGAAGGCATATTTCAAGGCCTGGTCGGGATCGGCATCGATGGGCGGCAACCCGGGATGCATGGGAGAAAAGACACCGTACAGCCACACCTGAAGCTTGTAGACAAAGTTTTGCCTGGCCGAGTCTTCTTCCCGCGGCAGCTGCTCGGGGGGGCAAACCAGAACCTTTTTCAGCGGGACCTCTGTGAGCACGTGCTGCAGTGGGACCGGCTGGATGACGCTGCCGCCGGCCGGGCGGCGTGGAATGTCCACCGGCTTGTTGCCCTGGACCTTGACCCACCCCCACAGGTTCCAGAACGACCGGCGAAAAAACCATGGAACGATGGTCATGATGGTTCAGCCCTTCCCTCGCTGGCGATGCGCGTCGCCGCGCCATGGATCGCCAGTGATGGCCGGATCGAAGCCGCGCAAAGGGTGGCGCTCTTGCGAGAGTGTCGCGCCGCTATCCCAGGGCTCGAAGGCGTTGGCGATGTTGGCCAGGCCGGTGTCGGCCAGCTCCGGGAAGTGGCGCAACAGCACCGTCTTGAGGTCGACGTCGTCGATCCAGGCCAGGCCTTCGGGTGTATAGACGTCGGCGTTGTAGCTGTCGGTAAAGAAGCGGTCCGCCTGCAACCGGCGCGTGGCATTGAGCAGGAAGATGGAGAACATCGTTTCGCCAAAACCGAAACCGGTAGGCCGATAGCCTTCGCCCAGGGTGCCGACCAGCAGGTCGAGCTTCTCCACGTCGGCCGGGTCGCTGCCGTAGACCTCCTTCAGGGCCCGCACCTGATCGGCGTTACTGGTCAGGTCCTCGAAGCGGCTGATCGGGTTCAAGCCAAGCTGGCGGCGGAACTCGTTGTAACGCGGCACGCCGCGCTCGCGTGCACGCACGACGTCCACCGTGCCCATGTCGAAAAACGGAATGCCGGGAATACTCAGCTCCTGCATGAAGCGCGGGTAGTTGTTCAACACCAGTTGGCCCGGGTGCTGCGTGCCGAACGAGTAAAAAAGGTCGGCCATCGAGAAACGTGTGGTGATCTTGGGCGAGCCCGATTGGCGCGTCTTGTGGAAGGGCACACGCTCGACATCGCCCGTGTTGTTGCGTCGGCGCAGGTCGAGTTTTTCCGGTAACAGCGAGTGCAGGCGGTAGATCTCGGTGAACTCCTCGGTCAAGCCGAATGAGCGGCCGTGTTTGTTGACCGGGTTGCCGACCACGCCGCCGAGCTCGGCGTTCTCGATCTTGATGCCGCGGATCACCTTGCGGTCTTTGCCCTTGTGGAAGATGCTGGTCAGGCCGCCGTACCAGTTCCAGCCCACGCCTTTGAGCAGTTTTGGGTTGGGCAGGATGGCCGGGGTCCATTCGAGCGTATGAATCTTGGCCATGACCGCGGCATTGATCAGTCGCGCCACGTTGAAGAGCGTGTTGTCGTCCCAGTCGGGATGGGCCTCGGCCAGGTGGTCGCAGATGGCGTTGTGCTCGCGCACGAACAAGGTGTGCAGCATCGACATGCCAACCCACCAGTTGCGCGTGAAGCCGGTGTCCTCGACGCCCTTGCTGTCCTGCGGCAGTCGGCCGTCGGCCTGCAGCCGCATCTTGCCACCAACGTGGCTGCGCAGCCGGTCTTGTGTTGCCTGGTCGCTGCCGTAGATCTGCGACCCATCCCACCAGTGCGTGACCTCGTTGATCGCGCTCTGCACCACTGCCTCCTTGCCCGGCATGCGCGTCGGGTCGGCCTGGGTCTTGCCAATGAACATTTTGGTTTGCCAGTAACGCTTGCGCGCCGGGTCGTCGGCGGGCAGCGGTACCTCGATCAGGTCCTTGTGAAGGATTTCGCCATGGTTGATCCAGTCGCTGTTCATGAACTGGATCCACGCGCCGCTGATCATGTTCAAAAATGGCACCTCGGCCATCGTGACTTCGCCCGTCGCAGGATCGACGGGGCGGGAGAACAATTTGCGGCTGATCTCGCGCGGGTTCGGCGTCATCAGCTGCTCTCCGATTTCAGGCCGGATGGCGCTGGGCTCGACATTGCGCAGGAACCGTGTGCCTGCCGCCCCTTCCTTCGGATCGTCCAGGTTGTTCCAACTGCCGTCGGCAGTGCGAAAGGTCTTCACGCCTTCCGGCGGTTGCGGCATGTCTTCCAGGAATCCCACCTTGGCACCGCGGGGGTAACTGCTGCCCAGGTTGTTCCGGTTGAGCTGCTCGCGCATGTAGGCCAGCGTCATGATGCCCAGGCGCAGCGGGCGGTGGTACCAATTGGTCCAGACCCGGTCGCGGTAACCCAACAGCCTGCCAATCACCGTCTCGACGATGCGGAATACCACTGTGATCAGCTGGCCCAGCTCGTTGCCCAGACCACGCGCAATCACGCCGAAAAGCCCACGGCTGGGCTGCGGCGGCACCGGCCGGGGCAACGCGTTGGCGGCCTGCTCGGGTGCTGCCAGCAGCGCTTCGCGCTCAAAGTAGCGCAGGTCCGGCACGTGCACCTGGATGGCGGCCTCGGCATTCGCGCGCGCGAGCGCGAGCATGGCGCGCCAGTCGGTCTGTTGCGGGTCGAGTTCCACAGCGCTGGCGTAGTGTTGCGCCGCCAGTTCGTAAGCCTCGTTCTGGAAGTGGGCCAGGCCCAGCAGGGCATGCAGCGGGCCGTCGGGGCGATGCGCCAGCGTGTCTTCGAGCACTGCGATCGCGCCCGGAAAGTCGCGCTGCTCCAGCGCGTGGCGGGCGTGCGCCACGGGATCGATGGTCATGGTGTTCATGGTGCTTGTTTCTCCAATGGTCATCGGGGGGTCTGAACAGGCGTCACAGCCGGATTGGCAGGTCCGACCAGGGCATTCGCTTGTTCCAGGTGCCGGGCGAATGCTTGCAGCGAGCCACCGCGCCAGTTCTGGCACAGGTCGTCCACGGTCTGCTGTCCCAGCATTGGGTAACTCTCGGTTTGCGATTCATCGAACCATTGGTTGGCGGTGCTCTGGTGCGGAAATTCCGGGTGCGTGCAGCCATAACTGCCCACGTCTGCCGGCTCATTGCCGAGCAGCACGGGCTTGAGGTAAATCAGGCGGCCGTCCGGCGCGCCGGCATCCACCGCCGAATAGGCAATCGTGGCCACCGTGCAGCGACTTTGCCGCGCGCGCAAGGCGCGCATCGAGGCGTCATCGAACGTGATCGGTATGCCGTGGTCGATGCGGATCTTGCGCAGGGCGTCGCCCAGGCCTTCGAGTTCAAAGCCGGGGTCGCCGCCGGCGTCGAGCACGACGATGGTGCGGCAGCGGCGCAGCACCATCTCGTACAGGCCCAGATTCTCGAAGTGGCCGCCGTCCGACAGGTACACGTAGGGGTTCTGGTTCGATGTGAGCCCGAGTGCTTCCTTTACCAGGGACTGCACGGCGCTGCGCGGGCCGGCGAATTGCCAGGTGTCCGCGCCCGCCGGCCCCGGGTTGCCAAGCCAGGACCCCAGGCGCGCGTTCAACAGCGTCATGATGAACCCCACCATGCGCGACGAGTAATGGCCCATATTGGGGCTTGCAGCCGCGCCGGAGATGGCGATGGCAGTACCCAGCGTGATGCCGTTGCGCCCGCCGTAATGCGACGAAGCCCGGTATCCAAGATTGAAGTTGCCGCAATGCAGTGCACTCACCGTGAAGGACTGCGCCTTGCGCTGCTGCCACGCGAGCCGGCTGGCTTGCACCAGGTTCAGTGTGAGGTTGATGACGTGCAACGGCCGTTGCTGCGGGCTCAGAGTGTGGATCGAAAAGTCGTCATCGGGTGCGAAACCGGTGAACTTGCTGGCATTGCGCTTGGGGTTGGACGCACCCAGGTAGGCACGCACCAGGCGATCCCGGTACATGCCGTGCAACGAGAACGTGTTGATATTGACAAAACGTGCCAAGACCCGGCTCAATGCCAGCAAGCCGATGCACAGTGTGGCCACGACCAGCGTGCTGGAGCGGTCCAGCACGGCATAGTGGTCATCCCATGGCACGGCGGTACCATCGACCGCCAGCACCTGCATGCCGGGCAGTGCTCCAAGGCCCGGGACCAGATGCAACACCGACAGCAACAGATTGGTCGCCATGGCCAGGCCGATGGCCAGCGCGGTGACGAAGACCGTCGGCGCGAACAGAACGACAAGGGCGGCGGCAGACCAGCCCGTGCCTCGGCTGTCTGGGCCGGCTGGGGCGTTCCTGGCCAGAAGTGCGCCGCCGAAGGCGCTTGCCCAGCCGCTGATTGTCACCACTGCGGCCAGTATCCAGGGCACCCATGAATCCCAGTCGAAGGCCCATTGGGGAGCGATCAAAACCGTGCCGCAGGCCAGCAGCCAGGCCGCGCAGAACAAAAGCATGCCCGCTACGCTGCGAGAAAGCCATTCCCGGTCCGCATCCTTCAGCACGTGGCTGGAGAGCCCTACGAACAACACGGTTCCCAACACATATCCCAGAAGTATGGTCACGGGTGCGACGGTGACGTATACAGGCCAGGACACCGCCGTGTCCGGGTTGGGACTCCAGAGCAGGAAGTTCGCTGCGGCCCAACTCGCAGTTCCGGTGCTGGCCGCCATGAAGAAAATCCCCAGCGGCAGCGCACTGGCGATGTGATGTGCCTGTTGCGAGTTTCGGTTGGCAAGGCGGTAGGCCAGCCACGCCGCCGCGCTCGGCAGCAGTGCCGCCAGGATCTGCCGGATCAGACTGCCTTGAACGGTATAGGTGCTGCCCAGGTAGTACAGGGAATCGAACGCAATGTAGAGGAGCACGGCGCCCACCAGGGGCAGCAATACACCTGCCATGTAGTCGCCGCGCGTGTGGTCCACATTGCCGCCACCTGGCAAATAACGCAAGGTATTGAAAAACCCGATGGCAAACAAGCCACCGCTGAGCAATGGCAATCCATAGTGCACCGCCAGGGAGCCACTGACCGCGTCAAGTTCGATGGCACCATAGTTTGCTGGTGCCGGTGGCGCTCCGGCAAAGATGAAAGCGCCAAACATCAGTTCGGGAAATACGAGGACAGACAGGAACAGCCGGGGCACCATCAATGCGGCCATCAGCAGCGGGAGCAACACCAGCCAGTTCAGCAGCAGGTTGGTCAGGATAGTGGCGACCAGCGTCCAGGAGTCGGCCGACATGGCACCGAGCCTGGGCGACAGGTAGTTGTTGTAATCGCGCAGATGCGCGACCGGGTCGGGCGCGCCGGGCGCGGCGGGTTTCGCATCGGGTCGCAGGTTGGGGATGATGGCTGCAAGCCCCCCAGCCCGGTGCGACCAGGCGGTCAACCACGCGCCGATATACCCCCCGCCTGACACCGTCGAAAGATAGTCGAAGCGCTCCAGCAGACCGTGCCTGGCCAGGCTCTGTATGGCGCCAAGGGCGAACGTGGCGCTGCGGATGCCGCCGCCTGAAATACAGAGCGCGCTAAATCCGTGTGGGTCCTGGTGCACCAGGGAAAACAGCTCGGTGGTGCTGCGGGATGCAAAGTCGCTGCCAGGCCGCAGGGCGCGGTACTCCGCAGCGAGGATTGCCTGCAGTTCAATTGGTCCGGCGACGTGCATGGTGCGCTTGCCTGGTTGGCCGGGGCCAGATGTCGTGTCTGGCGTTCGTTTCTTCTCCCGGATTCATGATAGCAGTCAGCCGCGGCTCAAGTCCCCCCCGATGGTCCTGGCTTCGCCTTCAGGGATCGATTCCTGTGCCTTGGGCAGTGTCGGCACAAGGTGCTTCCTGTGGCTGTCCTTCAGGATTTTCCCTGCAGGCGCGCGTGCTGGCTCCGCGCGCGCTCAAGGGCATGGTTCGCGTTGACTTCTTCCAGCGCCGTGATCGCCCGGGCGTAATACGGCATGGCGGACAAAGCGTCGGGCGAGCTGCGCTCGTGCAGTTGCGCCTGGCAATGCAGCGCATGGGCCAGAAATACCCGCGCACCCGTCTGCCGGAAGATTTCCGAGGCCTGCGCAACCTGCGCCACGTCACCCGTTCTGTGGCCCATCTCAAGCAAGGTCCGCGCACGCTCGATCGGGAACGCCGATTTTTCGGCCACCACCAGACTCTCGCGCCACCACCTGAGCGCGGCGTGCGGCTTGCCGCAGAGCCAGTCCAGGTTGCCGCGCAGGCGCAGCGCTTCCGGCAGCCAGCCGGGTATCACGCGCGCGCAGGTCACGGCCGTTTCGCAGGCGCGCCGGGCCTCGCGCATGGCTTCGCTGTGGGGCGAAGCTGCCTGGTGCTCGGCCACCGCCAGCGAGCAGGTGGCGAACGCCGTCATGACTTCCACCACGTCGAAGGGCAGGTGAAACTTCTCGACCTCGATCACGTGCGTGGTCTTGCCCAGCAAGGTTACGGCAGCGTCGAACTTTCCTTGCAACACCAGGCATTTGGCCAGCAAGGACACCTGGTACAAAAAATTGTCCCAAGCTGGAATCCTGGCCGCCAAAGCGGTTCCCTCCCGCAAATGCGCGACCGCCTCATCGAGCGGGCCCAGCGCGAGCTCGGCGTAACCCCGGATCTGATAGCCCCAACTGGTGAGTTGGGGGTCTGCAGAATCCTCCCCCGCGCGCATGAGTTCTGCTGCCAGCATGCCAGTTTGCGGCAGATCGCCCCGGAAATTGGTGACAAATGAGAGCATCAGCGTCGCACCCCCGGATCG
>JAJAZK010000030.1 GCA_026785765.1 Rhodoferax sp.
AAGCCTGATGCAGCCACAGGCAACTAAATTGTGGCTCAAATTCCTGTCCTCCCCACTCTGCGACAATTGTTTAATCCCTGGGGGGGGGGGGGGGGGGCGCCGGCGGCGGGGGCGGACCCCTTTTCGGCACCCGGGGGGATGCGTTCGCGAACCCGGTGATGATCAACGCGCTGATACTTGCGCGTGAAGGCACGACGGTGCCCGACACTTCGTGTTATGCGCCAGTATTGCCGGTTCTGGACAGTCCGGCCGAGCTGGGCCGCTGGGAACCCTGGGTTCGCGCGTACATCGCAGTCGGCGAATTGTTGCGCGGAGTCGATTTCGGTGTGTCGAATGGCCAGTTTCAGGTCGTGGCGAATGTGACCGACGTGATCGCCCAGATCGGGCGTCCCCTGGACACCACTTTCAAGGCCCAGATACCGTTGGTGCTGGCCTGGTCCGAATTGCGCTACGAGCGGGCAGTGGAAGTGCTGGCGCAGATCGACCCGCAGTACGCGTTCTGGTCGTCGATCATCGGTATGCGCCCGGACAACGCGCGGCGCACGATGGAACTGATCAACACGGTGCTGCAGTTCTGTGTCTACGTCGAGATGCGCTTCAAGCATGCGCTGGCTTGCTGGCGACCGGTCGAATACAACGCCCAGGTGCAGCCCATGATCACCACACCCGGGCATGGCAGCTTTCCAAGCGGGCATGCGACACAGGCCTATGCAGTGGCGCATGTGTTGAAGGCGTTGTTGCCGCTGCAAGCCGCGCAATTTGCGACCGTGGTCGAGCAACTGGATCGCCAGGCGGCCCGCATCGCGACCAATCGCGTGGTAGCCGGAGTGCATTTTCCGGTCGACAGCATGGCGGGCCGCATGCTGGGAGTTGCGCTGGGCGAGTATTTTGTCGGACGCTGCGGACAGACCCAAACCTTCATGGCCCGCACCTTCAACGCCGCCCACATGGACTTGAACCCCTCGACCGACTTCAATCCGTTCCAGGCGGGGCAGGGGCTCGGTGCCGGAACGTTTTATTCCCAGACCACAGGGTCCGCCATTGCTCAATCTCCGCTGATGAAGTCACTATGGGACGCGGCGGCACTGGAATGGGCCCGGTTTCCCTAGCGGGACGGGCTTTCAACTGAATGGGATAACTGTCCATGTTCGAACACACCAGCTTCCCGGAGTCGTTTGGTCCCAACCTGCTGTATGCCATTGCAACAAATTTTGAGTACTTCCCGTTTTTCAGTGAGCCGGAATTCAAGTTGTCGCTGATCGTCGAATTCAGGAAGGCTGGCATGGCAGCTGAATTCAGCGACGCGCTGCTCGCGGTCGGGCGCGAATTGGGATCAGCCGAATTTGGCGTTGACATCGGCCCTTCCGACCCCGCCATCACCATTTCAACCGTACGCATGGGTACGGCGCCGGTGCGGGCGCCGCAGACGTTCGGAGTTTGGAACACCTATGTGTTGGGAGCCGAGTTGTCGTTTCCGGTCATTCCCGTCGACAAGCAGTCGTTGCTGCGGTCATTCGTGCAACGGCCGCGCAGCACCGAACCGGTGTTGCTGGGATTGATCGACGACGGTTGCCCGTTCGCGCGCGAACAGTTCCGCTCCGCCGCGCCCGGTTCCCGGGTGTTTGCCATCTGGGACCAGAATTCCCGCAGCCTGGTCAATGTGGTCGACGCCAAAGGCAATGCCTGCACATTCGGGCGCCCGGTGATGGATTTCAACTACGGGCTGGAGTTCTGGCGCGATACAACCGTTGTTGGCCTGTCCGAAACGATGGGCCTCGACGAATGGATCGGGCTGTACCGGAGCGCCTCGGGCCGCATCGATGAAGACACGTGTTATGCGCATGCCGGGTTCACAAGCCTCCAGGGACGCGTGGCGCACGGCGCCCATGTAATGGATGTGCTTGCCGGCGACGTGCCGACCTCGTCCCGGCTGAGCCTGGACCGCGTGACACCTCCCACTTGGCGCAGGGGAACCGATGCTGCCAGCCAGACCGATATCGTGTTCGTGCAGATCCCACAGGTCGGTGTGGACGATGCGACGGGCGGATGGCTGACATCCTACGTTCGCGACGGTGTGGAATACATACTGTCGTGTGCCAAGCCAGGCAGTCGCGTCGTCATCAATATCAGTTACGGACCCACGACCAGGGCCCATGATGGCACCGACATCCTGGAAAAGTACCTGAATGCATTGGTCACGCTGAACGATGGCAACAACGGCAGGCCCCGACTCGAAATCGTTCTTGCGGCTGGCAACAGCTACCAGGCCGAAGGGCACGTGCAGCGGCGCTTGCCCCGGCGACGCTCCGCCGCCTGGACGTGGCGCCTGTTGCCTGACAACAATGTGCCGTGTCTGGCACAGATATGGATGGACAAAACCAGCACGGTAAGCGCCACCGTCAGCCTTACTCCGCCTGCCGGGGCCGCTGCGGGTGCACCCGCGACCATCGTCTCTGGCGTTTCTGGCAATAACCGGTTCTGGTCTCTGTCGGTGCCGCGGACCATCGCCGCCCCAAGCAGCTCGCCCGCGGCATGTGGAGATTGGACCATCACTGTGAAGGCGGGCGGTTCAGGCGTTCTGTTTCACGCCTATGTGGGGCGAACCGACCCGAACATGGGTGCGCGCACCGGCGCAAGGCGGTCCTATTTTGTCGACCCGGCCTGGGAGAAGACCCAGTCGGCTGCCGCGAGCCATACGTTGCGCAAGGGTGAGTTCGACAAGACCGGGTCGCTCATCAGCCGCCTGGGAACGCTCAGCGGCATCGCCACCGACTTCGAACCCGCGATACGCGTCGCCGGCGGCTTCGTTGTCGCCAATGGCCGCAAATCCCGCTACGCCTCGGCCGGCCCTGCGCGCGGCGGGCTGCGCCTTGGTCCTGATTTCGCTTTGCCTTGCGACGAATCGTATGGCCTCACGGGCATTCGTGCCGGTGCAACGCGCAGCGGCGGCGTCTTTCGAATGCTGGGCACCAGCGTCGGAGCGCCCCAGCTCGCCCGCGGCATGTGGAGATTGGACCATCACTGTGAAGGCGGGCGGTTCAGGCGTTCTGTTTCACGCCTATGTGGGGCGAACCGACCCGAACATGGGTGCGCGC
>JAJAZK010000031.1 GCA_026785765.1 Rhodoferax sp.
AGGCCGGGCGGCGCCTGCCGCCGCCACATCAAAGTGGCGACGGTCGCGGAATCACCGGCAACACGATGTGTGAGGCGCGCGCGCCGTCGTGGAAGACGGTCTGGTGCGCCACCTGCCAGCGAGTGCCGGTTGCCACGTCTTCGCCGGTATTGAGGTTGCGGTTGAAGCGCGGGAAATTCGAGCTCGATATCTCCAGGCGCAGCCGGTGCCCGGCCAGGAATACGTTGCTGGTGGGTGCCAGTTCGATCCGAAGCAACACCGCCTCACCCGGCGTCAGCAGTTCCGGCTGCGTGAAACCGTTGCGGTAGCGCGCACGCAGGATGCCTTCGGCCAGGTGGATCGCCTGCCCACCCGGATGCACATCGACCAGCTTGGCGGTGAAGTCGGTATCTGGCGCGGAGGAACTGGCGTGCAGCACCACCTCCAGCGGACCGGTGACCTCCAGATCCTGCTCCAGCACCGCGCTGGTGTAGACCAGCACGTCGTCACGCCGCTCCACCGATCGCTGGTCGATCGGACCCGGAAGTACCTGGTCGACCGCGAACTTCATCTGCGTCCAGGTGGTGTTGTTGCCACCCAGCGTAGGCACCGGATGGTCCGGGTCATAGTCGAAACGGTCCGCCGGCTGGTCGCCAGGCGGGACGGGAGACAACGCACCGTCGCCGTGCAGCGAGTTCGCGGCGCCGGCGCTGTGCAGGTACCAAGGCGTGAAGACCGTGCGCGCCAGCGGCCATTCATGCTCTCCGCGCCAGACGTTGGCGCCCATCACGAACAGGCGGATCGGGGCTTCGTCCATGATGCCGTTGTCGATGCCCTTGAGCCAGTAGTCGAACCAGCGCAGGTCTTCGGCATTCAGGTCCACATAGGCTTGCGGGCCGAAATCCAGATCACCGAGCCGCGAGCCCTCCGGGATATGGTGCGTCCAGGGCACGACGTAAATCTTCTGGTTGCGCCGCGCGCGCTCCGAGTAGCCGCGCTCGCGCAGGCCGTTCCACATGCGAAAGCCCGCCGCCGTGTAGGCGTCGTACCAGCCGCATTGCTGGATCACCGGCACATCGATCTGGTCCAGCCGGTCCTCGGTGTTGAGTGCGTGCCAATATGCGTCGTCTTCGCTGTGGCGCAACCAGTCGCGGAAGAACGGAATCTCGCGCCCGATCGCGGCCACGTCGGCGTCGATCAGCGGCAGCGTACGATAAAACTTCTGGTTGCCGAACAGGTGCGCGCAGCCACGCTGCGCAAAGGCCACGTTGGTGGCGAAGGTGATGGCCGCCATCAACGTGATTGCCCATTGCACGGCCCCGCCGGTATGGTGGTAGTCGCGGTAATAGTCGCCCATGATCACCTGCGGCGCCATCGCAGTCAGGTGCGGGCTGCGATGCGGCGCGAGTTGCCACTGGAACAGTCCACCGTAGGACCGCCCGCTGGTGCCGATGCGGCCATTGCACCAGGGCTGTGCGGCAATCCAGGCCAGCGTGTCGTGACCGTCCGGGCCGTCATCCCGGTACGGATAAAAGCTTCCCTGCGACTCGAACTTGCCGCGGTTGTCGCCCACCACGCAGGCATAACCACGGCGCGCCCACCAGGCGGCCCAGTCGATATGCCCGTCGCGCGTGCTCTCGTAGGGTGTGCGCAGCAGCAGCGTCGGGAAAGGCCCGCCCGAAACCGGGAAGTAGACGTCAGCCGACAGCACGATGCCGTCGCGCATCGGTACCTTCAGGTCGTACAGGCAGCGGATCTCGTGGACGGGTTGGGATGTCATGTCATGCTCCTGCAGCGCCTCGACAATCAAAAGGCTCCTTGATGTTTACAGAATATTATTCGACTGTATACAATACGCCGATGGTAAACGCAAAAGGCAAACCACTGCATCTGGTGCACCAAGACCCCTCTGCCAATGCGCCGGCGTTCCTCAAACTGCAACCCCGCACGCTGGTGCACCAGGTTATTGATGCGCTCGTCGCTGGAGCCTCCGAAGGGCTGATCCTGCCGGGCGACCGAATCATCGAAACCGAGCTTGCCGCGCAACTCGGTGTCAGCCGGGTCCCTGTGCGCGAGGCCTTGCGGGTGCTTGAGAGCCAGGGCATCGTCGTCAATGAACCCTACAAAGGCATCCGCCTCACTCCAGTCACACCGCAGCGCATCGACCACCTGATCGAGGTGCGTGTGGCGCTCGAAACCACGGCCGCCAGCAGCGCCATCCGTGCCGGACGCAACAGTGCCGACGCACTGGCCGCGCTCGCGCAAATCGTCCAGGAAATGGAGGGGATGGCGGCGCGCAACGATGTGTTCGGTTTTGCCACCGCCGACACCAGCTTTCACCGCACCTTTTGCGGCTTCGCCGGCAACGCCGTTCTCAGTGACATGTGGGAGATGCTCGCACGCCAGATGACCATCATCTTCGGTCTGTCGGCGCTGGGCAAGCCGATGTTGGCCATCGTGGAAGAGCATCACGCCCTGATGAAGGTCTTTGCATCAGGCGACATAACCGACATGGCGCACGCAATCAGCGACCACATCGACGTCGAGATCCACAAGGTCGACCTGCAGAACATCATTGCCCGGCGCCGCTCCGAGGCCGCCATTGCCGGCAGCACATCCTGAAGGATGCCCAGTACCATGCCCCAGCCGCATTCCCCCGCGCCGTCGCTGCCCGCAGCCCGCATCCGCTCCATCACCTCGGTGCCGCTGATCGGCGAGAGCCCCAAGGGCGGATGGTCTGCCGAAATCAAGCCGGAAGACTCGATCCATGCACTGATCGCCGTGCATACCGAAGAGGGCATCACCGGTTACGGCAGCGTGTTCACCGATGGGCGACTGGTGCAGGCCGGGCTGAAGGTGCTTGAGGCGCTGTTTCTGGGCGAGAACGCGCTGGAGCCGGAACGCGTCACCGAAAAGCTGCATCAAAACACGTTCTGGATGGGCCGCGGCGGCACGCTCACCCACATCATCAGTGGCATCGACATCGCCTTGTGGGACATTCTTGGCAAAGCCACTCGCATGCCGGTCGGCCGCTTGCTCGGCGGCAGCTACCGGAGCCGGGTGCAACCGTATTGCTCGGTGCTGATGGAGCAACCGGCTTTGATGTTCGAGGTGATCAGCGGATTTCGCAAACAGGGCTTTCGTGCTTTCAAGATTGGCTGGGGGCCGTTTGGCCGGGCCATGAATGCGCAGCTCGACGAGCAGATCGTGCGCGCGGCCCGCGACGCCGCCGGGCCGGACTCCAAACTCTTTGTGGATGCCGGCGCAAGTGACGCCCATTGGCCGCATGGCCTCAAATGGGCCATGCGCACCGCCGAGATGCTGGCCAAACACGACGTCGGTTGGTTCGAGGAAGCCCTCAAGCCCGACGCCATCGACGACTTCTGCCATCTGCGCCGGGTCAGCCCGGTGCCGATTGCTGGCGGTGAGGTGCTCACGCGCCGCCAGGCCTTTCTGCCGTGGCTGGTGCGGGGCGCCTTCGACATCGTGCAGCCAGACGTCACCAAGGTCGGCGGCATCAGCGAGCAACGCCGCATCGCCTGGATGGCACACGACTTCGGCATCAAGTACATCGGCCACGGCTGGAACACCGCGCTCGGCTTGGCAGCCGATCTGCAGCTCGCCAGCGCCCTCCCCGACTCCGACCTGGTGGAGTACATCGGCGGCAGCCCCTATGTAGACGGCATTTTGCGCGAGCCATTTGCACTCGACGCAGACGGTTACCTGCCTATTCCGGACAAGCCGGGTCTGGGCGTGGAGCTCGACCCAGCCAAGGTGGCGCGTTACACGCCGGACGCGACAGCGTTGTTTGCCGCCTGACGCCAACCTCGACAAAGAGGCGCCCATTGCGCATGAACCATGTTTGACTTCAAAAACAAGATCTTGCTGGTAACGGGTGCTGGCAGCGGCATTGCCCGGGCCACTGCCGAGTATTTCCACGCCTGCGGCGCACACGTGATGCTGGGCGACATCAACGAAGCCGCCGCAGCCGCCGTCGCCCAGGCACTGGACCCGAGCGGCTTGTC
>JAJAZK010000032.1 GCA_026785765.1 Rhodoferax sp.
GGTCACGATCGGCCCGGTGATCGAGAACGGCTTCTTTTACGATTTCTCGTACAAGCGTCCGTTCGCGCCAGACGACCTGGTGGCCATCGAAAAGAAGATGGCCGAACTTGCCGCGAAAGACGAGCCGGTGACGCGCCGTGTGTTGCCGCGCGACGAGGCGGTGGCGTATTTCAAGGGCGTAGGCGAACACTACAAGTCCGAGATCATCGCCAGCATCCCGCCGGGGGAGGACGTTTCGCTTTACCGCGAAGGCGCGTTCGAAGACCTATGCCGCGGGCCGCATGTGCCGAGTACCGGGAAGTTGCGCTTCTTCAAACTGATGAAGGTGGCTGGCGCCTACTGGCGCGGTGACCACCGCAACGAGATGCTGCAACGCATCTACGGTACCGCCTGGGCCACGAAGGACGAGCTGCAGCAGTATCTGACAATGCTCGAAGAGGCCGAAAAGCGCGACCACCGCAAGCTCGGCCGCGAGCTCGACCTGTTCCATATGGAGGAAACCGCACCCGGGCTGGTCTTTTGGCACGCCAAGGGCTGGACCATCTGGCAGCAGGTGGAGCAGTACATGCGCGCCGTTTACCTCGACAACGGTTACCAGGAGGTCAAGGGCCCGCAGATTCTCGACAAAAGCCTGTGGGAGAAGACCGGCCACTGGGACAACTACCGTGACAACATGTTCACGACAGAGTCGGAAAAGCGCGAGTACGCGCTGAAACCGATGAACTGTCCGGGCCATGTGCTGATCTTCAACCAGGGCATCAAGAGTTACCGCGACCTGCCGCTGCGTTATGGTGAATTCGGCCAATGCCACCGCAACGAGCCCAGTGGCGCCTTGCACGGCATCATGCGGGTGCGCGGCTTCACTCAGGACGACGGCCATATTTTCTGTACCGAAGACCAGATCCTGGACGAGTGTGTGGCCTACACAGCGTTGTTGAAGAAGGTCTACGCCGACTTTGGTTTCGCCGACATCATCTACAAGGTGGCCACCCGCCCCGACAAGCGCGTCGGCTCCGATGCGTTCTGGGACAAGGCCGAGTTTGCGGTGATGGAAGCGCTGCGGCGTTCCGGCTGCAAGTTCATCGTCGCGCCGGGGGAGGGCGCCTTTTATGGCCCGAAGATCGAATACACGCTCAAGGATGCGATTGGCAGGCAGTGGCAGTGCGGCACCATGCAGGTCGATTTCAATACCGCGGAGCGCCTGGGCGGCGAATATGTGACGGAAACCAGCAGCCGCGCACACCCGGTGATGCTGCACCGTGCCATTGTCGGTAGCCTGGAGCGTTTCATCGGGATCTTGATCGAACAGCATGGCGGGGCCATGCCTGCATGGCTGGCGCCGGTGCAGGTTTCCATCCTCAACATCACCGATGCACAGTCTGAATACGCCCGAAACGTCGCCAAAACGCTGCAAAATCAAGGTCTGAGGGTAAACATCGACCTGCGAAACGAGAAGATTACGTATAAAATACGAGAGCATTCGATGCAAAAGCTGCCATACATCCTCGTCGTTGGCGACAAAGAAATGGCAGCAGGCGCTGTCGCAGTGCGCGCCCGGGGGAATATCGACCTCGGTGTGATGTCCCTGGTTGCGTTCGCGCAAAAAATCGCAGGCGACATTGCTCACAAGTCTGTTGTCTGAGTTACTCTTCTAACCCCGATTGCAGTTTGTCTGCGCGTAGTGCGCGGCAGTTGTTGCCACCGGGCAATGTATTTTAGAAGGACTGAACCATCGCTACTGAATTTCGTGACCGCCGTCACCGCGAAGAACGTAAACACCGCCTGAACCGGGAGATCATGGCCCCGGAAGTACGCCTCACAGGGCCTGAGAACGAACCACTCGGTGTGGTGAGTTTGATGGAAGCACTGCGGCAGGCTGGTGAACTTGATGTGGATCTGGTTGAGATTTCTGCCACGGCGAATCCGCCGGTCTGTCGTCTGATGGATTACGGTAAGTTCAAGTACCAGGAGCAGAAGAAGGCGGCGGAGGCGAAGTCCAAGCAGACGGTGATCGAGATCAAGGAGATCAAGTTTCGTCCCGGCACCGACGACGGAGATTACAACATCAAGATGCGCAATATCCGGCGTTTCCTGGCCGAGGGCGACAAGTGCAAGATTACTTTGCGCTTTCGCGGCAGGGAGATCACGCACCAGGAGTTAGGTATGGCCTTGTTGAACCGTATTCGCACCGAGCTGGCCGATTCGATCCTGGTCGAGCAATTCCCGAAGCTTGAAGGGCGCCAGATGATCATGATGATCGCGCCCGGCAAGAAGAAAGTCGCCGTAAAGCCAGCGGCAGCAGACGTGGCGGTGAACGCGGCGTCATAAGAGGTTCGGCGGGTTCGTCCCGCCAACAGTGGTGCGTCAAGACGCACTACATAAGTGTCTCGGGGCCAACAAGGCTGCAAATAGTTTGCAGACGCCTCACGAGCACAAGGCAACAGGAGCATTGAATGCCCAAAATGAAGACCAAGAGCGGTGCGAAAAAGCGCTTCCGCGTTCGTCCCGGTGGTACCGTCAAGCGCGGCCAAGCCTTCAAGCGTCACATCCTGACCAAGAAGACCACCAAGAACAAACGCCATCTGCGCGGGCCAACAGCGGTGCATGAGACCAATATGGGTCACATCGCACAGATGCTGCCCGGCTTTGGTATTTAACAATGACGAACAAGGAGTAACAACATGCCTCGCGTCAAACGTGGTGTAACGGCTCGCGCCCGCCACAAAAAAGTTCTTGCCCTGGCCAAGGGTTTCCGTGGCCGCCGCGGTAACGTCTTCCGCGTCGCCAAAGAAGCGGTGATGAAGGCCGGGCAATATGCCTACCGTGACCGCCGCACCAAGAAGCGCGTCTTCCGCCAGTTGTGGATTGCGCGTATCAACGCAGCAGCGCGCCAGTGCGGCCTTACCTACAGCCAGTTCGCTAACGGCCTCAAGAAAGCCGGCATCGAGATTGACCGCAAGGTTTTGTCCGATATCGCAGTGCACGACATGCCCGCCTTTGCCGGTATCGTGGAGCAGGTCAAGGCCAAGCTCGCAGCTTGATTACTAGCCCGGCAGCTATCCTTGCGATAGCGCTCGTCGAACCAGAGACAAGGGCTAGCGCTTGCCAGGGCACTAGCTCTTTTTTCATCCACACGGGACCGTATGAACGAGTTGGACACCATCGTTGAAGCCGCGCGTGCTGCCTTCGGGGGAGCCGAAACGCCGGCCGATCTGGAGAATGCCAAGGCGCAGTTTCTTGGCAAGGCTGGGCGCGTCACCGGACTCATGAAAGGTCTGGCCGCACTGTCAATCGACGAGAAGAAATCGCGCGGCGCAGCGATCAACCTGGCCAAGCAGGCGATTGAAGCGGCTCTGGTGGCGCGACGCGACGCCCTCGCTCAAGCCGAGTTGCAGGATCAGTTGCGCGCCGAGGCGCTCGACGTGAGTCTGCCCGGGCGCCGCCGTGCCAGTGGTGGCATACACCCGATATCGCTGTCCACCGAGCGCATCGAGGCCATCTTCGGCTCCATGGGTTTTGAAGTCGCGCAAGGCCCGGAGATCGAGACCGACTGGTTCAATTTCACAGCGCTCAATACGCCCGAGGACCACCCGGCGCGCTCGATGCACGATACCTTCTACATCGAGGGCGGCGCACCCGGCGCGCCGAATCTGCTGCGCACGCACACCAGCCCGGTGCAAATCCGCCACGCGGTGCAGCACGTCAAGAAACACCGGCATCTGATCGATGCAGGGCAGACGATGCCCGAGATCCGCGTCATCGTGCCCGGCCGTACCTACCGCGTGGACAGTGACGCCACGCATTCGCCGATGTTCCATCAGGTCGAAGGCCTGTGGGTCGGTGAAAACATATCCTTCAAGGACCTCAAGGCGGTCTACCTCGACTTCATCCAGTCCTTCTTCGAAACCCGCGACCTGGACATCCGCTTCCGCCCGAGCTTTTTCCCGTTCACCGAGCCCAGCGCCGAGATCGACATCATGTTCGGCACCGGCCCGTTAAAGGGCCGCTGGCTGGAAGTTTCCGGCTCGGGGCAGGTGCATCCGCAGGTGATCCGCAACATGGGGCTGGACCCGGAGCGCTACATCGGTTTCGCGTTTGGCTCCGGCATCGACCGGCTGACCATGCTGCGGTATGGCGTCGACGACCTGCGCCTGTTCTTCGACGGCGACATGCGTTTCCTGTCGCAATTCCAGTAAGGCAGCGCCAAAAAATGAAAACTCCACGTTCACTCCACTCGCTGGCCCCAGGGGGGGCGCTGCGTACCTTCGGAACGGCCGGGCGGTACTGACATGCAATTTCCTGAATCCTGGTTACGTGCGTTCTGCAACCCTGCACTGACCATGCGGCAACTCGCCCACACGCTGACGATGGCCGGGCTGGAAGTCGAAGAGCTCAAGCCGGTCGCGCCGCCTTTCACCCGCATCGTCGTGGGCGAGATTCGCGAGGCCGTGCAACATCCCAACGCTGACCGCCTGCGTGTATGCAAAGTCGATGTCGCAGGCACTGAGCTGCTCAACATCGTCTGTGGTGCGCCGAACGCTCGCGTCGGCATCCGGGTGCCCTGTGCCCTGGTGGGAGCCGAGTTGCCATCGGGCGCCGACGGCAAACCGTTCACCATCAAGGTCGGCCAGCTGCGCGGCGTCGAGAGCCAGGGCATGTTGTGCTCGGCGCGCGAACTGCAGCTTTCCGACGACCACGGCGGTCTGTTGGAGCTGGCTGGCGATGCGCCGCTGGGCCAGGACGTTCGTGAGCACCTGCGGCTGGACGACAGCCTGATGACTGTCAAGCTTACTCCCAACCTTGCGCATTGCCTGAGTGTCTATGGCGTCGCCCGTGAGGTGGCTGCGCTGACTGGCGCGCCCTTGCAGTCACCCGCATTTCCGCCGGTACTGCCAACCATTTCCGACACCCTGCGGGTGACGGTGAACGCGCCCGATCTGTGCGGACGTTTCACTGGACGCATCGTGCGCAGTCTCAATACCCGGGCGGGGACACCAGCCTGGATGGTCGAGCGCCTGGCGCGTTGCGGGCAGCGTAGCGTGGGCGCGCTGGTCGACATCTCGAACTACGTGATGTTTGAGTACGGGCGGCCGTCGCACATCTTCGACCTGGACAAGATCCATGGCGGCCTGGACGTGCGCTGGGGCCGCGCCGGTGAGCAGCTCAAACTGCTCAATGGCAGTACCGTCACGGTGGACGACAAGGTGGGCGTGATAGCCGACGACCTTCAGGTCGAATCGCTCGCGGGCATCATGGGCGGCGATGCCACCGCCGTGTCCGACGACACGCGCAACGTCTACGTCGAGGCTGCGTTCTGGTGGCCCAAGGCAGTGGCGGGGCGGTCGCGGCGCTACAACTTCTCCACCGACGCCGGGCACCGCTTCGAGCGCGGTGTGGACCCGAGCCAGACGGTGAATCACATCGAGCGCATCACGCAGCTCATCATCGACATCTGCGGTACGCCAGATACCCGGGTTGGCCCAATCGACGACCAGACCATTAACCTGCCCAAGGCCGTACCAGTCACGCTACGGGTTGCGCGCGCGGCCAAGGTGATTGGTATGCCGCTGACGCTGGCGCAGTGCGCCGACGCGATGTCCCGGCTCGGCCTGCCGCTGGTGCAGCATGAATCGGGGGCACACGGTGGTGAGTCCGGCAGCATCACCGTGACGCCGCCGCCTTACCGCTTCGACCTCACGATCGAGGAAGACTTGATCGAGGAGGTGGCACGAATCCTGGGCTACAACAACCTGCCCAACACGCCACCGCTGGCGCCGGTCACCGCCAAACTTCGCCCAGAGGCACGACACAGCGCGTTCGCGGTGCGCCGCAGCCTTGCCGCGCTGGGTTATCAGGAAACCATCGGCTACAGTTTCGTCGACCCGCGCTGGGAACACGAACTTGCCGACAATCCAGACCCGATCCGGCTGCAGAATCCGATTGCCAGCCAGATGGCCGTGATGCGCAGCTCATTGCTGGGCTCGCTGTTGCAGGTGCTCAAGTTCAACCTCGACCGCAAAGCCACGCGGGTGCGCGCTTTCGAGATCGGCAGTGTGTACCTGCGTGACACTTCGGTGTCGGACACCGACAACACGGTGCGCGGTTTCCACCAGCCCATGCGCGTGGCCGGCATGGCCTGCGGCGGAGTCGATGCACCCCATTGGTCCGCCAAAGAGCGCAACGTCGACTACTTCGACGCCAGCGGTGACGTGGCAGCCCTGCTGGCGCCCGTCCTGCCCGGATTCGAGCCGGCGCAACATCCGGCCATGCATCCAGGCCGTTGTGCACGTGTCATGGTCGACGGTGTTGCCATCGGTTTTGTTGGTGAATTGCATCCGCAGTGGCGCCAGGCCTACGAGTTGCCCGGCGCCCCGGTGATGTTCGAACTGGATCTGGATGCCGTGTTGCGGCGTCCGGTGCCGCTGTTCCGGCCGGTGCCAAAGTACCAGTCAGTGCAACGCGACATTGCCGTGCTGGTCGGCGAGTCGGTCACGCACGACGCGCTGATGGCAGCGATCTGGTCGGCCCCGGTGCAGGGATTGCTGCGCGACGCAGTCCTGTTTGACGTATACCGCCCCAAAACCGGCGCGGTGGATGCTGTTGTAACTGCGCACGCGGCGTAAAAAAGCCTGGCCGTTCGCTTGACGCTCAACAGCGACGACGCTACGCTGACAGAGGAGCAGATTGATGTGGCGGTGCAATCCGTAGTGGCCCAACTAGCCACGGCGGTTGGCGCACGCCAACGTGCATAACGGCGCGCCGCGCGACCGGACAAACCAAGTGACGGGATAGACGCCGACATGGAATTCACTATCGAGAGCCTGGAAACACCGGCTCTGACCAAGGCGCAGCTTGCCGAACTGCTGTTCGAACAGATCGGGCTGAACAAACGTGAATCGAAGGACATGATCGACGCGTTCTTCGACCTCATCTCGGCCAGCCTCGTGGACGGTACCGACGTCAAGATTTCCGGGTTTGGCAACTTCCAGATCCGCACCAAGGCCCCGCGCCCCGGCCGCAACCCGCGCACCGGCGAGGCGATCCCGATCCAGGCGCGCCGGGTGGTGACTTTCCACGCCAGCCACAAGCTTAAAGACCAGATTCAGGACGAAGGCCGCACCCCGGCCGCCACCTGACTGGCGGCGCCCGCGGAACTTGGTGGGTGCCCGTTCCAGCGTGACAGCAGATAGACCGACACCTATTTTGCGTGTCGTCACGAACTTGCTTTGCATCTTGCCGGAACTTAGAGTAACCTCAAAGCTTTATCGCCTACCGCTTTGATTTCAATGGGGAAAACGCTCCCGCTTATTCCAGCCAAACGTTACTTCACGATCGGTGAAGTAGGTGACCTTTGTGGCGTCAAGCCGCATGTGCTGCGTTATTGGGAGCAAGAGTTTACCCAGTTGCGGCCGATGAAGCGGCGTGGCAACCGGCGTTATTACCAGCACCATGAGGTATTGATGATCCGGCGCATCCGCGACTTGTTGTACGACCAGGGTTTCACCATCAGCGGTGCGCGTAACAAGATGCAGGAAGTGCTGCAACACGAACGCGACAAACGCAAAAACGGCGAGGTATTGCTTGATGGCGTAGAGGTCATCGATACACCCGACTCCGAGTTCGATGACTTTTCCGATAGTGACCTCGACGGCCTCGGTGACGGCGAGATGGTTGGCAGCCACCTGCTCATGGTGCGACGCGAGTTGTCTGAAATTCGCGAACTGCTGACCGCGGCCTACTGACCCGGGTCGCTTCAATGCGGCCCGTATAATCAAATTCAATTCGGTGTGTGGCGCAGCCTGGTAGCGCACTTGCATGGGGTGCAAGGGGTCGAAGGTTCGAATCCTTTCACACCGACCAATGGACAAAATAAAGGCCGCTAAGGATCACCACTTAGCGGCCTTTTTCTTTGTCAAATCAACTAGTTATGAGGCCCAAGAC
>JAJAZK010000033.1 GCA_026785765.1 Rhodoferax sp.
CAGCGCCACCCGCACCACCGGTGAGGCCTTGGTGAGCACCTGTCCAAGCAGCCGGCCGCGGCGTACGAACTGACCGGGCAGGTCATCCGCGTGCGGTAACGCGAGCCGCCCGTCTGACAGCGCGCGTACGGTCAGCGCCGTCTGGCGTTCGCGCAAACGGTCGAGTTCGGCTTGCGCCACGATGAGTTCAGCCTGTGCGTCGCCAGCGCGCGCGTCAGCGCCCGGCATGGCATTGGCAGGCAGAGCGTTCTGCAGTTCCGCCTGCAGCGCCGCGACCCGCGCCGCCTGCTGGGCCTGAAGCGACTCCAGCTGCGGGCTGGAGAGTTGCAGCACGACATCGCCCGCACGCAGTATCTGGCCGTCCGGCGCCAGCACGGCGTCGACAAAGCCGGCCTCCTCGATGCGCAACTGCGCGTCAGCCGGTGGCCATACCACCCCCTGCACCAGCGTGTAACGGGGCCAGGGCAGCAGCAGCACAACCGCCAGCAAGGCGCCGCCGCCCAAGGCCAGCCGGCGCCAGCGCCGTGTCGCCCGGTTTTGCCCCAGCGCGGCGCTGCGCAATTGTGCCGCCAGGCGAAGCACGGGGCGCAGCAGCATTTGCCACCCCAGCAGCGCAGCGCAGACCAGGCCCAGCGAAAACGACACCTGCCCGAGCCAGGCCACCGCCAGCGTGGTAATGGCAATAGCCATCAGCCAGGACAGCGGCGCATACAGCGCCAGCCACGGCGTTTCGCCGCGCGCTACCGGCATGGCTTCGGCCGCGGGCACGCGCAGCAAACGCCGGCGCAACAGGTCGAGCCACCAGGCGCGGCTGCGCGGGCCGAGATTGGGCAACTCCAGCGCGTCTCCCAAAATATAGTAACCGTCCAGCCGCTGCAGCGGATTTGCGTTGAACAGAACCGTCGATACCGCGCAAATGACCAAGGTGACAAAAGCGCCGTCACGCGCCAGCCCGTCGTCCAGCCACAACCACAACGGCAACGCGAGCGCGGCCAGGGCCAGCTCGGTCATGATCCCGGCGGCGCTGACCGCGATGCGCTGCTTACGGTCGCTAAAGCTGGTAGCCGCGGAGGCGTTGACGTAGGGCACCGGCATCAGCAGCATCAGCGTTACGCCGGCTTCGCGTACCTGACCGCCCCAGCGTCGCACCGCCAGACCATGGGCCAATTCGTGTACCAGTTTGATCGGCAGGTACAGCGCCACCGCCAACGCTACGAAGCGTGGCGTTGCCAGCCACCGCTGGCCGTGCGCCCACAGCTCGGGCGCGTGCTGCAGCGCCAGCGCCAGCAGCACGACCATTGCGGCGATCCAGAGCCACCACCCCGCGCGCGAAAACATGACGCGCTGCAACGGCCGCAGCCGGTCCAGCAGCGCCGATGGATCAGCCAGCGGAATGCGCCAGGCGAGCAGATTGCCACGGCCACCCGGGCGCGCGATGCGCTCCAGATGCGGCAGCAGGGCGTCGAAATCGGCAGCGCGGTCGAACTGCGCCAAACCCGCTTCGCGCAGCTGCGCCAGCAGGTCTATGACTTCGTCCTGGGTTGCGGTGTCGCCTGCGCGCTGCAACGCACGGTCCCACAGTTGCTGCACCGTGCGCTGGCCGTCCAGCCGCGCGGCAATGCCGTAAGCGGCGCGGTTGAGCCGCACACTGCGCCCGCTGATCGGGTCGGCCAGCAAATACCAGGTTTCGCCGCGCAGCAATTGGCGGCGCGGCCGTACCAACGGCGACAAGCGTGGCGTCAGGCCCGAAACGCGGTGCCAGCGTGCGCTGTGGACTGCTACCATGGTTTGTAAGAGAAGGCCTTAGGGAAGCACTTAGCCAACCCAGGACCACCAGGCGAGGCGGATGCGGTCCAGCGCGCGCCGGCCCCAAGCCCACAACGGCGGCAATCGCCCGATCACCAGGTCGGCGCGTCCGAGCAGGCCTGGGCGCAGTTGGCCTGCGGCGCCGGCCAGTTGCGCTTCGACTTCAAACACGTTGCGGCCCTCCACGGCTTTGGCCAGCGGCGTGACGCGCTCGACCAGCAGGTCCTGGTGTTCCCACGGCAGCGACGACACCACCAAGCGCCCGGCCTGTCCCTTGCGCACCCGCGCAATGTCGGTTTCGTCAATTTCCACGATCACCCGGTAGCGGTCGGTTGTAGCAAGCGTCAGCAAGGCGTCGCCCTGGCGCACCGGCGCCCCGATGGATTGGCTCAAATCGCCCTGAACTACCAGCGCGTCGATCGGCGAGGTGATGCGCGCGCGCGTGCGCTGCCCCTCCACCAGCGCCAGTTGCGCCTGCGCTTGCGCGACCCGCGCAAAACTGGTCGAGGCCGCCACGCGGTCGGACTTGGCCATGGCCGCGGCGTAGGCGTTTTCATGCTGCGCAAGCTGACTGCTCCAGCGAGCATGTTCTGACTGCAGGTCTTCGTCGATCAGATCGACCAGCGCATCGCCAGCCTTGACACGGTCCCCCGGGCGCACATGCGCGGCCTTGATGAAACCGTCGGCGGGCGCCGACAGGACGCGTTGTTGCGCGCCTTCCACGCGCGCCCGTCCGCTGACTGTGTGTTCCAGCGGCACAACGGCGACCAGCAGGAACAACAGGGCGGCTCCGGCCAGCATGCGGCGCGCGCCGCGTTTGCGCGGCTGGCGCAAGACCGTCAGGCCCTGCAGCATCACCCGCCGCGTACGTTGGAGCCAAGGTTGCTCGGCATAGTAGATCCAGCGCAATGCGGGCGCAGCGAGCATCAGCAGCTGTTCCAGCCGTGCCAGTTCGTCCGGTCCGATGGCGGGGCCCTGGTGGCGCTCGACGCACACGGCGCAAAACATTTCGCCGTCAAACCCCAGCGGCACACTGGCTACGGCGCCGCCGACCTGGCGCTGCAAGGCCTGCTGCTCAAGCCGTATCAAGTCCGCCGCAGCGTCCGGCAGTCCTGCCGGCGACGGCCAGGCCAGCGAGGACTGTTGCTCGATCGCCTCCATCATCGCGCCCAGCAGCAACTGCGGCAACTCGGCCTGCTGAATCGCGGCGTCAAGGTTGGAGCTGGCCAGCAGTCGCGTGCGGCCATCGTTATGAAGGGCAATGGATGCGCGGTCGAATCCAGCATCGTTGGCCAGCGCGGCGACCAGGTTATGCGCCGCTGTCTTGAGTGTTCTGGCAGCCAGAACCTTGGCGTACAAGCCCAACGCGGCGCTGGCGGGTTCGCTGCTGAGTCCTGGCATCAGGCCGACGCGTCCCGTTGGGCGAACGTTGGGCCGTAACAGGAGGCATCAGCGATCATGCACGCATTTTAGGACGCTGGATGCAAGTCCAGTTCTGCGTTTGCCAACTGCGACAGTACCAAAACCCGGAACCGGCCCCAGATGTAGAGATCCAAGGTGTCGATTAGCGACTCGCTTGCCGCACATGGTGACGCGATGCTCCTGTTTAAAGGCAAAGGCAACGGCGCAAAGCCGGTGCGTGAATTAGCCCCGCCGAGATCAATACAACGCAGGAAAAGGCGGGCGGCGCCATCGGGTCGGTGGCCGCTGTAACCCATGGCCCGGGTGCGTGTGTTGCGCGACAACCACCAAGTCACGGTGTTCATGCTGCAAGTCCAGCAGGCGGGCGAGCGACTCAGCATGTGCCTGATCAAGCGCCCTACCAGCATGACACATGGCGACGCGTTAGTTTTATCCGGGCAAAATAGTCCTCCACTCTTTTCTTGAATCCCAACCATGCAACAAAACGACCCGCAATTCATCGCCTTTGACGGTGATACGCGGATCGCCTTCCGGCCGTTGGCGCAGGTTCTGCGCCACGCAAGGCGCTTGGTGGTGGTGAATCCAGCGCGCCGCCTGCAGGTGTTTGATGCCCTTACCAGCGAAGTGTTCGAGATCGACCACCTGGCCCGTACCGACCCGGACTGCGCCAGCGCAACAACACCATTGCAGCCCGAAACGCCGGCGCAGCGTTTGGCCTGCACCAAGGCCGCCCTCCCCGGCCGCCCACGCCTGGGGGTGGTAGCGCGCGAGGTCACGC
>JAJAZK010000034.1 GCA_026785765.1 Rhodoferax sp.
CAAGGGCACCGAGAACTTCCCCGTCGCTGGTGGCAAGAAGCTGTATGGCGAGTTGACGATGGTCGTGACGGTCAACTTTGATGGCCGGGTGCTGGCGACCAATATTGTTGACAGTTCCGGCAACTTCCTGCTGGACCGACGTGCCGAGATGATTGTGCGTGCCTCCGGTCCGTTTGGCTTGTTCAGCGATGAAATGCGCCGTGAGGCCGACCAGATCGTGGTGGTTTCGCTCTTCAAGTTCACGCGCGACGAGACTCTTGAGGCCAAGGTGAGCGGCAAGTAAGGTGAGAGCCCTTTGGCGTTGGCTGTTGCTGGTGTTGGTTGCCTTGCTTGCCTTGCAGCTGTTTTTTGTTGGCCGGATTGCTGCCATGCTGGTAGTCGATCCGCAGTCGACCGCCTTCCAGCGCTCGGAAGGCTGGCGTATCCTGCAAGAAAAAGGGAGTCGTCTTCCCTGGCGCCAGCAGTGGGTGCCGTATGACCAAATCTCCGACCACCTCAAACGGGCGGTGATCGCATCCGAGGACGATGGCTTTAGCGACCACGAGGGAGTGGATTGGGATGCGCTGGAAAAGGCCTGGCAGAGAAACAGCCGCGCCGAAGAGCGGGTGGCCAAACGCGCAGCGGCCAGTGGCAAGGCGCAATCGACCCGGGTGCCCAAGCTCGTGGGCGGGTCCACCATCACCCAGCAACTGGCGAAGAACCTGTTCTTGTCGGGTGAACGCAATCTGCTGCGCAAGGGGCAGGAACTGGTGCTGACCATGCTGCTGGAACTCTTGCTGGACAAGCGGCGCATCCTGGAGATCTACCTGAACAACGTTGAGTGGGGTGAAGGGATCTTTGGCGCCGAGGCGGCCGCGCAGCATTACTACCGCAAGAGTGCTGCGAAGCTCGGCCCACTGGAGGCGGCCCGTCTGGCGGTGATGTTGCCGCGCCCGAAGTACTTCGAAAAACTGCCCAATTCCGGCTACCTTGCAAGCCGGGCAGCGACCATCGTCGCACGCATGCCAGACGCCCAATTGCCCTGAGCGCAGGCGTGGACCCGACCCAAAGCCCGACCGCCTTCTGGGTATCATCCTTGCATGCGCGCCAAGCTGATGGGTCTGTTCTTGCTGGGATTGATCCGCGTGCTGACCGGCTCGCAGGCGCGCTGGACCGGCTGTCCGCCCAAGGCCGAGCAACGCGTGTATTTTGCAAACCACCAAAGCCATGCCGATCTGGTGCTGATCTGGGCTGCGTTGCCGAGTGACTTGCGTGCCGTGACGCGGCCCATCGCAGCCCGCGACTACTGGACCAAGACGCCGTTTCGGCAATGGATCACGACGGCCGTGTTCAACGCGATCTACGTCTCACGCGAACGCAGCGCCAACGAGGATCCACTCGAGCCGTTGGTGGATGCCTTGAGGCAAGGAGACTCCATCATCCTGTTTCCTGAAGGGACACGCGGCAATGCCGAAGAGCCACAACCTTTCAAGGCAGGTTTGTACAACCTCGCGCTGCGTTTTCCACAGGTGGTGCTGGTGCCGACCTGGATCAACAACGTGCAGCGCGTGATGCCCAAGGGCGAAGTGGTTCCGGTACCGGTCCTGTGTTCCGTCACGTTCGGCACACCGGTGCAACTGCAGCCCGGTGAAGAGCGGCGCGTCTTTCTGGACCGGGCACGCGCGGCGGTGATTGCGTTGCGGGATCGGTAGGCAGCGATGAACCATTACCTCAAGAGCCTGTCGGCGACGCAGCAAGTGGGGGCCATGTTCCTGATCGTCTTCGGTTGCCTGGCGCTGGCGGGCATCGTCGTGTTCCTGCTCTCGACGCGCGAATACCCGGAAGGCCCGGCGGGTGATGCGAAGCGCCAGCTGCTCACCCGCGCCGACGGCGTGTTGCGCAGCAGCTGGGTCATGGTGATCGTGTTCTGGATCGGCTGGTTGTCGGGCGACACCGTGGCAACCGTGTTGTTCGCGCTGGTGTCGTTTTTTGCGCTGCGCGAGTTCCTGACCCTCTCGCCTACCCGCCGCAGTGACCACCGCAGCCTGGTGTTGGCGTTCTTTGTAATCCTGCCGCTGCAGTACCTGCTGGTCGGTACCGAACATTTTGACCTGTTCACCGTGTTCATACCGGTGTATGTGTTTCTGGCGATACCAGTGGTCAGTGCCCTGGCAAACGACCCGCAACGATTCCTGGAACGCAATGCCAAGCTGCAGTGGGGCATCATGGTGTGCATTTACGGCATGAGCCATGTGCCGGCGCTGTTGCTGCTGGACTTTCCTCAGTACCACAACAAGAACGCATTTCTGGTGATTTTTCTGGTGTTGGTAGTGCAGTTCTGCATGGTGGCGCAATTTTTCGCTGCACGCCGACTGCAGCGCGCGCCGGCGGCGCCTTCAATCAGCAGCAGCTTCAATTGGCCGAGCTGGTGGATAGGCGTCGCGGCCGGCAGCTTGCTGGGGGCCTTGCTGGCCGGTGTGACGCCATTCTCCCCGGGGCAGGCCTTTGCCATGGCCAGTGTGGCCTGCGTCGCCGGCTCACTTGGACACCTGGTGATGAAGGCGATCAAGCGCGACCGCGGCATCCCGAACTGGGGCGCTGACGGCTCCGGGGTCACCGGTACCGGCGGCCTGATGGACCGGGTCGACGCCCTGTGTTTTGCCGCACCGGTGTTTTTCCACTCGGTGCGCTGGTACTTTCAGTTGTGAATCCTCTCTTGGCTTAAACCGTCCCGAATGCGAATTCTTGGCATCGATCCCGGCCTGCGTACCACCGGTTTTGGCGTGGTTGACGTCGCCGGCTCGGAACTGCGGTATGTCGCCAGCGGAACTGTGAGCACGCTGCATATCGCCAAGGCTGGATTGCCGGCGCGCCTGAAGCTGCTGTTTGACGGCCTGACCGAGGTGGTGCAGCGTTACGCGCCGGATTGCGCGGCAGTGGAGATCGTGTTTGTGAACGTCAATCCGCAGTCCACGCTGCTGCTGGGGCAGGCGCGGGGCGCCTGCATCACCGCGTTGGTGTCGGCCAATCTGCCAGTGGCCGAATACACCGCCTTGCAGATGAAGCAGGCGGTTGCCGGCCATGGCAAGGCGCAAAAGAGTGCGGTGCAGGAGATGGTGCGCCGTTTGCTGCGCCTGCCCGGGCTGCCAGGGCCGGACGCCGCCGATGCGCTGGGCTTGGCCATCACGCATGGCCATTCTGGGCGCTCGCAGCAGTTGCGCGAGTCGGCGCTGCAAGCCGAACTGCTGCGCGTGTCTGCTGGGATCGGACGCCGCCGTTGAAACCCGGGCGGTAGATTGCTACGCAGCGCGACGCCGCGCTCGCGCCCTGCCGCTCCGAAAAACGCTGGTGGAAGGACTCTTTGTTGATCGGCAGTGGATTGCCGTCAATGCCGCACCAGTTGCCCGTCAGTCGACAAGGCGTGGAGCACATGCTGCGGCTGCACCAGCAGCCCTTGCGCGTTGGGAACGGCCTGGATTTGAATGATGGGTGCGTTGCCGCGCACACCACCGAAGATGGTCGCAAAGGCCGAGTCTGCGGCGTCGCGGCCGGTGCCGAAGCGCACAAATCCCATCGGGATGGCCACACCCGACGCGTCGAAGATGTACCAGCGGTCACCCAGGTAGACCTCGACATAGGCGTGAAAATCGGTTGGCCCCAAAACCGGGTCGGCACCAAAGTCGATACCTGTCGCAAACCGCGCTGGAATGTTGACGGCGCGGCACAGGGCAATCATCAGGTGCGTGAAGTCGCGGCAGACACCCACCTCCTCGATCAGGGTGTCCACCGCCGTCGTGTTGCCGTTGGATGAATTGGAGCGAAAGGTGACGCGCTGAAGCACCCAGTCGCGGATCGCCTGCACCCGGCTATAACCTTGCCACAGGTGGCCAAACTCCTTCACGGCAAAACGGTGCAGGCGGTCCGACTGGCAGTACCGGCTGGGGTAGATGTAGGGCAGGACCTCGCCTGGCAACTGCGCCACAGCGACCTCGCCGAGCTGCGCGGGTTGCGCCGTGTAATGGTCCAGGTCCACCGTCGCCTCGTAACGCACGGTCAGGGCGCCGGGCAACCCCTTCAGACGCAGGTACCGGGTATGGCTGACCGGGTCGGTGTACAGGCTGGTCGCCACCGGCTGGCTTATGCCCAGCGACTCCTGCACCACGGTCTGGTGGCGCGTCTGGGCTGCATGGATATTAAAGATGAAATCGCAGCCGGGGGCATCGATGTCGTAGCCCAGTTCGATCGAAAATTGCAGTCGGACCATGGGGTGCCTCGCAGTTACAGGCCACGCGCCTGGATGCGGCGGGGAGGATATTGTGCCGCGTAGCAATTATGCGATGCCGCGCTGTCCTCCTGTGTGCGGTGGCGCACGCAAGGCGTTTCTGCAGCAAGTGGTAGATGCCTACGCGATCCGCTCCAATATAAGCACCGCAAAAAAGCCAAACGCCGCGATCAATGTCCACTTGAGCGTCACCAGACCGATGGTGCGAAAACGTGCCTGCCCGGTGGCCGCGTAAAAAATAAACGAAACAACCGCGCCCAGCAGCAGCAACAGGATCAGCCAGCGAAACAGCAGCATGGTGAATAGTGAGGGGTGAGCGACATCTTGTATAGCTGCCGTTGGGCATGATAACGGGCGTTGGGCGCGCGTTTTTCCAACGCCACTGGTGGTTACTGGTCCGCCCAGAGTTCTGGCACTTCCGTGGCGCGCCAGTCGCGCGGCACCCAGGGCCAGGGTTGCGGCGGCTCGGCCATGTCGCGGTAGCGAAGCTCTTCCAGCATTTGTCCTTCGCCATGATGCCGTCCTGTTGCGTCCTGGCGGAAGTCGATGGTTACCCAATTGCCCGGCGGTTCATTACCTGAGCGACGCATTGCCTTGCCGACAATTCCCCTGAGCCATTCAGCAGCGCGCATGCGCAAGGCCTCCTTGTTATTCACCCACAGCCGCACCGAGCCGTCGTCACCCGCGCTGGCCAGGCTGTTGCCGTCGGGGCTGTAGGCCACGCTGTTGACCGGGCCTTGGTGCCACTCCAGCGTGCGCAGCAGTTTTCCGCTGGCGGCGTCCCACAGCCGCAGCGAGCCGTCATCGCC
>JAJAZK010000035.1 GCA_026785765.1 Rhodoferax sp.
CATCTGGCCGAGAGCCAGGCCAATCCCGCGATTGCCCATGGCCGCAGCGTGACATCCATAGCGGACTGGGGACTGTTTCTGAAAGCTGGCAGTTCGCTGATAGGCTGCGGGCAACCGATCGCCCTGCGTTTCCCGGACCGGCGCAATGACCACGAGGTCGAACTTGGCGTTGTGATTGGTGCCCGCTGCCAACAAGTGACACGGGCACAGGCCATGTCCTGCGTGGCGGGTTACACAGTGGCGCTGGACATGACATTGCGCGGAACCGAGTTCCAGTGCTTTCGCAAGTCGATCGACAGTTATTCGGTGCTCGGGCCGTGGATGGTCACCGCCGACGAGATCGCCGACCCGAACCAGCTGGACCTGTGGCTCAAGGTGAACGGGGAAATGCGCCAGCAGTCGAATACGCGCCATCTCGTCTATGACATCGCACGCCTGATCGAGTTCGCGTCGTCGTTCTACACGCTGGAGGCGGGCGACGTGATCATGACTGGCACACCCGAAGGTGTGGGGCCGGTCGTGCCCGGCGACCTGATCGAGGCGGGAATCGCCCAGGTCGGTGAGTTTGCCATCCGTGTGGCGCCGGACTATGCAGTGCCGGTCCTTCTATCCACATAAATTCTTGACCAAAGGGATATCGCAACCTATGGCTTCTTTGAACGTGCTGGGCATTTGTGGCAGCTTGCGCGCCAACTCCGCCAACCGCCACGCGTTGGCAGCGGCGGCAGAGCTCATGCCTGCCACGATGCAACTGACGGTTGCGGACTATTCCGAACTGCCGCTGTACAACCAGGATGTGCAGGATCGGGGCATGCCCGCTGCAGCGACGCGCCTGGCCGAGCAGATCCGTGCCGCCGATGCGCTGCTGATTGCCAGCCCGGAGTACAACTTCTCGGTATCGGGCGTATTGAAGAACGCGATCGACTGGATGTCGCGGGTTCCGCCGCAGCCTTTCAAGGACAAGCCGGTGGCGCTGCTGTCGGCGACGGCCGGGCCGCTGGGTGGCGCGCGCCACCAGTACGAGCTGCGCAAGATTCTGGGCGGACTGGACGCCCTGGTACTGACCAAGCCGGAGGTTTTTATCGGCTTGTGCCAGACCAAGTTCGATGCAAACGGAGTGCTGGTGGACCCGGCAACGCGCAAGGTGGTGACGGACCAGATGCTGGCTTTGGAGGTGTGGATCAACCGGGTTCTGGTCAGGCAGTGATGGGGTGCAGTTCAATTAACAAGGAGACAAGGATCATGAAACAGGTATTTTTAACGAAGGCGCGGTCGGTGCTGGCCGCTTCCCTGATGGCACTGGCGCCGCTGGTATTCGCCCAGAATACGATCAGGATCGGCATGATCACCGACAAGGTGGGTCCGGCCAAAGCGTTTGCAGAACCGGTCGCGCAGGGTGCCGTATTCGCTGCCAGGGAGCTCAACGCCAGGGGCGGGTTGCTGGGGCGGCAAATCGAGTTGCTGGTGGAGGACGACCAGGGCAAGCCGGATGTATCGGCGACGGCCGCGCGCAAGTTGGTGGATGCCGGCGCGGTCTTCATCCTGTCGGTATCGCTGACACCGGCCACGCAGCAGGCACAGTCGGTGACGCTGGAGACCAAGGTACCGCACCTGACCCCTTCCAATAGCGGCGACACGCTGACCACGCAGATTGCCAATCCCAATTTCTGGCAGACCGGGCCGCTGGCATCTACCCAAATCGCCACCCTGTTGTCCTATGCCCGCAACAAGAACTACAAACGCGTCGCGCTGATTACTGAAAACTCGGCGCTGGGCCAGCTGACGAATCAGTTCTTCAAGGCCGGATTGGAGAAAAGCGGAATCCAGGTCGTGAGTGAAGAGGTCGTGCCCGGTGGTTCCACCAGCGCCGACCCGCAGATGCAGAAGATCCGTGCCTCCAACGCGGACGCGCTGTTCATGACCGGGGTGACGGTGCCGGAGAACGCATTGATTCTGCGTGCCTACCGCCAGCTCGGACTGAAGATACCCGTGTTGGCGAACTACAACCTGTCGATCCCGGTGTACGCGACGATCGCCAAGGGCTTGCTCGATGGTGTGGTTTTCGTCGATGCCTTTGATCCGGTCAAGGCTGAAACGCGCCGCTTCATCGATGGCTACAAAAAAGACACCGGCACCGAGCCCTTCAACCTCAACGGTTACGGCTATGACGGTCTGATGCTGGTGGCGGACGCGATCCGTCGCGCCGGCTCCACCGACAAAGACAAGGTGCGTGACGCAATGCAGGCAACCCGGGGCTATCAGTCCGTGATGGGTGGCATCGGCTCCAGTTACGGTTTTGCGGACGGACGCCGCACGGGTTTCGACACCAACGGCATGGTGGTGCGGGTGTATGAGGGTGACCTGCAGGGCAAAGTGGTGCACGTCGGTCAGAAGTGAGAGACTTCCTGGAGTTGGTCGTCAGCGCGACGGCCAGCGGCTGCGTCTACGCGCTGGTGGCGCTCGCCTATCTGTTGATCACCCGGCCGACCGGCATCATCAACTTTGCGGTTGGTGAGTGGGCTATGGTCGGCGCGTTCGGTGGTTTTTTGCTGCTGTCGCGTTTTCCGATTCCCTACCCGGTGGCGATCGGCCTGATCCTGCTCGGCATGTTTGTGGTGGGCGGGTTGACCGAGCGCTTGACGGTACGGCCGCTGGTTGAGGCGGGTGCGCCGCCTTTGGCTCCGATCCTGGCATTGCTGGGCATGCTGGTGGTTTTTCGTGAACTCATTTCCCTGAGCTTTGGCCCGGACCCGCAACCGGTGCCGCCAGCATTCGGTTTTGGCCGACTCGAACTCGGCATGCTTGCCGGTTCGCACCAGAGTTTCTTCATCATCGCGCTAACCGCCGTGGTGTTCACCGGGGTGTGGTTCTTCTTCGAGCGCACATTGGCGGGCAAGTCGTTCGAGGCGGTGGCGATCGATCGGCGCGCTGCCGCGCTGATGGGAATCAACTTGCGCCTGGTGACGGTGTTGGCCTTTTGCGCCGGTGGGGCGGTGGCCGGCCTGGCCGGCCTGCTGGTGGCGCCGAACGTGTCGGCGCATTACCTGATGGGGCTGCCGCTGGCCATCCAGGGTTTCACGGCATTGGTCATCGGCGGTGTCGGGCGCGTCGAAGGCGCATTGCTGGGGGGGCTGATCCTGGCCTTCGTCGAGCAGTTCACGGTGCGCTACGCCCCGGTGCCGCCTGGCCTGGCGATGGGGGTTCCGCTGGTACTGCTCATCGGTTTCCTGTTGCTGCGCCCGACCGGTTTGCTGTTGGCGCGTGAGGCGCGTGCGTGAAAGCGTTGGCGGGGTACCTGCTGGCTGCCCTGGTTCTGTCGGCGCTGGCGTTTGTGCTGGGTTCGTACCAGACCGACGTCTACCGCAAGCTGCTGCTGTGGATCACGCTGGCGCTGGGCTACAACTTCCTGTTCGGCATTGCCGGGCAGGTCGCGTTTTCGCATTTCGCGTTTTACGGGATTGGTGCGTACGCCATCCTGATCCTGCTGTTCCAGGTAGGTCTACCGCTGCCGCTGGCGATCCTTGCCGGGATCGCGTTGTGCGTCGTGTTGTCGCTGCTGGTGGCGATTCCCGCCACCCGGCTGGAAGGTTTCTATCTGGCACTGGCCACGCTGGCGTTTGCCCAGCTGTTCGTGGTCGTGCTCAACGAAGGCCGCTCAATCACCGGCGGCACCGGGGGCCTGGCCAACTACCGCCTGCCCGATGTGTTGGGTGTGCGCATCACCGGTCCCTGGTACACGGTGGTGATCGTGCTGCTGATGCTTGGCACACTGGCCTTGCTGTGGAGGCTGGACAAGTCCTGGTTCGGGCGCGCCTGCCGGGCAGTGCGGGATGACGCGCAGGCAGCCCAGGCGATGGGGGTCAACGTGGCGCGAACCAAGATCATTGCTTACGCCATCACGTCGGCGCTGGCCGGTGTAGCGGGCATGGTCTACGCTTTTGTTGACAACACGGTGAGCCCGGTCACGTTCGGACTCGAAAACGTTTTCCAATTGTTGTTCATGGTGATTGTTGGCGGCAGTGGTCGGCACGCCGGCGCCATTGTGGGTGCGGTGCTGCTGTACCTGTTGCCGGTTTTTCTGTCCCCGCTGATCGGGCATCACCATGCCTTGGTGTTTGGTCTGGTAATGGTGGCGGTGGTACTGTTTCAGCCCAAAGGCCTGATCGGCATCTGGGACTATTGGGTGGCACGCTGGAGAGCGGCATGACGCAAGCCCCGTTGCTGGTGACACGCGGCCTGACAAAACGTTTTGGCGGGTTGCTTGCGGTCGCCGATCTGGATCTGGATGTCCACACTGGTGAAATTCTTGGTGTGATCGGTCCCAACGGGGCGGGCAAGAGCACCACGTTCAACATGAGCGCCGGCGCCTTGGCGCCAACCGCCGGTGGCATTGAATTCGCAGGCAAATCCACCGTTGGCTTGCCCACCCATGCGATGGCGGGTTATGGCATTGTGCGCACCTTCCAGCACAACAAGCCGTTCCACAGCATGTCGGTGCGGGAGAACATCATGCTGGGCATGCACACGCGCATGAACCTGTCGCTGCTGCAGGTGTTGCTGCGCAGCCGTGCGGCGCTGCAGGCCGAGCGGGACGCGGTGCACACAGCAGATGGCCTGATCGACTTCGTCGGCCTGTCTGCTGCGCGCGACAGCGAAGTCGGCAACCTGTCGTTCGGCCAGGGCCGCCTGCTGGAAATTGCGCGCGCCCTGGCGGCGCAGCCACGCCTGATGCTGTTCGACGAACCGGCGGCTGGGCTGACACCGGCGGAATGTGATCGCGTCGCCGGGATCATCCGCGCAATCGCGGCGCGCGGCATCGCGGTGCTGTTGATCGAGCACGACATGCGCTTCCTGATGGCATTGGCGCAGCGCGTGGTGGTCCTCAACTGCGGTCGCAAGATCGCTCAGGGTACGCCGCAGCAGGTGCAGGTGGATGCGCAGGTGGTGTCGGCGTATCTCGGAAACCTGGGAGCCGGCGCGCATGCTTGAAGTCAGTGGACTGAGCGCTGGTTACGGGCATGGCAGCGTGGTGCAGGACATCAATCTGCAGGTCGCGCGTGGCGAGGCCGTGGCGTTGTTGGGTCCCAACGGCGCGGGCAAGTCGACCCTGCTCGGCGCGCTCTCCGGCACCCTGCGCGAGCGCACCGGCGCGGTTCGGATGGGCGGCATTGATCTCTGCGGTTTGCCATCCCATGCCATCGTCGCGGCCGGCCTGGTGCAGGTGCCCGAGGGGCGGCGCATGTTTGCCCCAATGTCGGTTGAGGACAACCTGCGCTTGGGAACGGTGCGGCTGCAGGGAGGCAGTGCCCGCGTCGCGCAGCAGTTCGATTACGTCTACCAGTTGTTTCCGCGCCTGGCCGAGCGCCGCCACCAGCTTGCCGGTACTCTGTCGGGCGGTGAGCAACAAATGGTGGCGATTGGTCGCGCGCTGATGTCGTCGCCGCGCCTGCTGCTGCTGGACGAACCCTTCCTTGGGCTGGCCCCCCTGGTAGTGCAGGAAATCCGCCACGCGCTCGATGCCCTGCGCACGACCGGCTTGACGATGTTGCTGGTAGAGCAGAAACTGGACATTGCACTGCCGTTCACAACCCGTGCCTACGTGATGGTCAAGGGCCGGATCGCATTGGAGCAGCCGAGTCCGCAGCTTGCGGCCCGGGCTGATCTGGGGCAACTGTATTTTGATCTGGCGAAGGATCGCTGAAAGGATGACCATGCCGAAGCAACCGATGCGCGCGCGCCACCATGCGATTCCATTGACGCGCGGCATCCACCATCTTGCGCTGAATACTGATGACATGAAGATGACCATCGACTTCTATGCGGGCGTACTCGGCATGCCGTTGGTGCATGCGCTGCGGGTGCCGCCGGGTGTCGGTGTCGGTCCTGGCAACCGCGGTAACCCGCCATTCGAGAACCTGCGCCATTACTTCTTTGATGCAGGCGGGGACACATTGGTGGCTTTCTTCGAGATGCCCAAGGGCGCAAAACAGCAAGGGGACCGCAACGCGCTGGCGGCAATGCAGCATTGCTCCTTCACGGCCACGCAGGAACGCTTCGAACAACTGGTGCAGCGCCTGCATGACGCCGCAGTTCCGCTGATCGGACCCATTCCGGTCGGTGCCGCGACCTGGTCGGTCTACTTCATGGATCCGAATGGCATCCGTCTCGAGTTCTCCTGGCAAGAGGACGACGGCGAGGATGTACGCGTTGCGGAGCGCTGGACGCAAACCCGCGCAGAAACACTGACCGAATTGCGCTCGGTCAGCGACGACCACGCCTGGTTGGACCACGTGACCCGGCACTTGCCGGAAACGCGCGAGGGCGGGCGCACACCATGAAGGAGCATCGCATGAGCGGATTCGTACCTGTCAGAGGGCTGCATCACGTGGCCTACCGCTGCCGTGATGCGGAGGAAACCCGGCATTTCTATGAAGACATCCTGGGCCTGCCGCTGGTGCACCTGGTGCGTGCCGATACGGTGGGCAGCACCGGCGAACATTGTCCTTTTGTGCACCTGTTCTTCGAGCTGACCGACGGCAGTTGTGTCGCGTTCTTCGACCTTGGCGACAACCTCGCGGCGGCGCCGTCGCCCAACACACCCTTGTGGGTCAACCATCTCGCACTGCGGGTCGACTCGGCTGCCAAAGTCGATGAAGCCCGGCTGCGCCTGGTCGCGGCCGGTGTCGACGTGCTCGGCCCGGTGTCGCATGACGGTTTCGTGCACTCAATCTACTTCTTCGACCCGAACGGAGTTCGCCTTGAACTCACGTTGACCATATCCAGTGCGGACGAAGTGCAGGGATTTCGCCGGGATGCACGGGCAGCTTGCGACCAATGGACCCTGGAGAAGACGACGCGGACGGCGGCGGTGGCATGAGCGCCGCGCCGGGCCGCTCCCAAGCAAGCTCGCACCGCAGCGCGCTGCGCGAAGGTATTCCATTGAGCTCCGCCGGGCCGCTCCCAAGGCGCTCGCACCGCAGCGCGCCGCGCGAAGGTATTCCATTCAGCGCCGCCGGGCCGCTCGAAAGGCAATCGCAGCGCAGCCGCCCTTCGAAGGCACTGCAGTGAGCGCGTCAGAAACGCCATTCGAGGTTCAGGCCGAGTGGGTACATGTCAAGTTCACGGAAAAGTCGGCGTTCAAGGATGTCTATGGATTTGCCGGCAACCAGGGCGTTGTGAACCTTGAAGGCGTGCGTTATGTGCCCAAGGACCGGCCATCTGGCACGCTGCTGATCTACATGCACCCGGCGTCCACATTGCAATTGCTCCCGATGCCGCGTGCCATGGCCGGGCTTGGCGTGCATGTGTTGTGTGCTGGCAGCCGGTACGCACGCAACGACACCGCGCTGATCATGGAAAACGTGGTGGTCGACCTTGGCGCGTATGTGCGCCACGCGCGCGAGGTCTGGGGCTACCGCAAAATCGTGATCGGCGGCTGGTCGGGTGGCGGCTCGCTAGCCTTGTATTACCAGCAACAGGCAGAGCAGCCAAGCGTCACGCATACGCCGGCGGGGGACTCGTGCAACATTCTGTCTTCGAACCTGCTGCCCGCCGATGCGTTCATTTTCCAGGCGGCGCACATCTCGCGCGCCGTATTGCTGGCCGACTGGATCGATCCGTCGGTGCTGGACGAAGAAAATCCGGATCTGCGCGACCCGGGACTCGATCTGTACCACCCCGATCTCCGCCCGCCGTACGCCCCGGAATTTCTGTTGCGGTACCGCGCCGCGCAGTTGGCGAGGGTGCGTCGGCGCACGGCCTGGGTCAAGGACACGTTGGCACGGCTGCGCGCGCGTGGCGGACTGGAAATGGAGCGCGGCTTCGTAACCCATCGGACCATGGCCGAGCCGCGTTTCCTGGACGCCTCAATCGATCCCAATGACCGCCCCGTCGGAACCTGCTTCATGGGGCATCCTGAGACCGTCAACACCGGCCCGGTCGGCTCCGCGCGCTACTCCACGCTGCGCTCATGGCTGTCGCAGTGGTCGCTTGACGACACGCGCGCCAATGGCGAAATTTGCGCGAACGGCATTTCCGTGCCGATGCTGGCGATCGAACACAGTGCCGACGACGCCGTGCCACAACCCCATACGAGGCGCATTTTTGCCGCCTGTAGCAGCGCTGACAAGACCATGGTTTGCCTGCAAGGAGCGAACCACTACTTCGTTGGACAACCCGAACTGCTGGCACTGGCTGGCCAGACCTGCCTGGACTGGATGCGGGAGCGCAGGCTTATCGACTAGGGCCTGTTAACGCCATTGGAGGAATGGCCCGGGCCGCGGGCTTTTTGCGGGCGACCGGTGCTGGCGCGGCGTCGTCGGGGGCCAGATTGCTGATCATGGTCAGCAGCACCCGGCGCGTGGTGGCAATGTCGGCCGCCAGCAGGCCGCGGGCGCTGACTCGGTTGGTTGCGACCGCCAAAGGGACCAGCAGGTCCTTGAGCGCGTGGCCGCGCTCGGTCAGGTGCACGTAGACATTTTTCCGGTTGTGCGGCAGTTGGGTGCGGGTTACATACCCCTGCGCCTCCATGATTTTCAGGGCGGCAAACGTGCTCGGCTCCATCACCCCGGCGCGGGCACTGAGCTCGCTCTGGGTCAGCCCGTCTGTTTCCCAAAGAATGCGCAGGAACGACCAGTGACCGAATGGCACCCCGTGCGGTGCCAGCCTGACCTGCAGGGCGCGCCGGAACGCCCGCTCGGTGTCGCGCACCAGATGGGCCATGCGGTCCTTGGGGACCGCCTCGCGCCAGTGGCGCAGGATCAGCTCGGTATCGTCCTTCAATTGTTCCCCTGCAGGTCTACCTGGTACTGCATGGTCTGCACGCCACCTGTCCTGGCCGACTCCAGCATGGCCAGGCAGACTTCGGTCGTGGCCCTTGCCCAGGCGGCGCTGTGCAGGGGCGCTTTTCCGTGCACCACGGCCGCGACCAACTCGTCTATCACCTCGCCGCGCGGGACCACGGGGGCGGCAAGCGATTGCAGTTCGTGCTGCGTGTGACCGTAGATATGCACACCGGTAGCCGTCGGACGCAGGTCGGCCAGTTCACAACTGATGATGACCGGGCCAAAATGTTGATGGGCCATTGGAGCTGCCATCGCAGCGCCGGCGACGTACAGCTTGCCGCCATAGTTGCGCTGCGCCTTGAGCTGCGCTTCGTCTTGCGCATCCACAGTGCCGGCCAGGCGGCGCCGGGCAGCGCCGTAGTCTGCTGGCGACTTGGCCTGGCCCAGCTCAGCATGGTTGTCCATCAGGGCGTCGCTGTCGAAGTGACCGTAGCCGCTATAGGTCGCGCTGGCAAAGGCGCCGCCGCGAAAACGCAGCAGCGCCTGGTAGGCGCCTTCGGTCGGCCGCGCTGCGTCCCAATTGCCGGTTTGGGCCAGCACGGTTTCCACCACGCCGCCGCCGAGCAAGCGCAAGATGTCGATCTGGTGCGCCGCCTGGCTGTGGATGACACCACCGCCGGCCCGTGTGTCGAGTTCCTCCGGGCGTCGCGGACGGTACAGAAAGTCGGTGAAGTTCAGCGCGGTCAGCATGCGTACTGCGCCAAAGCGTCCGCTGTCGATCAGGCGACGCGTCTGCAAGATTGGCTGGTTGAAGCTATGGCTGTGGCCGACCACCAGTTGCACTTTGGCCGATGCTGCGGCGCTGACCATCGCATGGCACTGCTCCAATGTGATGGCCATCGGCTTTTCCACCAGCAGGTGTTTGCCGTGTGCCGCCGCCAACGCCACCTGTTCGGCATGCTGCGCGTGTGGTGTGGCAACGTAGACCACCTCGACCTGCGGGTCGGCGCACAGGTCTTGCACCGAGCTATAGGTCGGTGCCGCAAAGTCGCGCGCGAACTGGGCGCGCGCCGGTTCCCACGGATCGGCCGCAGCGACCAGTCGAACGCGGTGGTCTGCGACAAAAGTCGGCAGCATCAGTGTGAAAGCCCGGCCGAGTCCGGCCACGCCGATTCGCAACACGCGGCCCGTCATAGGTCGAGTACCAATTCACCGGCGCGGGCGCGCGAGACACAGACCATGATCTGGCTCGACTTCTCGCCCTCGTCCAGTACCATGTCGCGGTGGTCTGCATCGCCGCCGAGCAAGCCGGTACGGCAGCTGCCGCAGGTGCCGCTCTCACACGAGCTCACCACCTTGTGGCCGTGCGCACGCAAGACCTCCAGGATGGTTTGGTCGGCACCGACCGACAACACGGTTCCGGCCCTGTGCAGTCGCACGGCAAAGGCACTGTTGCTGGCCCGAACTGCCGCGTCCGCGCCAAAACTTTCGAAATGGATCGAGCCCGAAGGCCAGTGTCCGGTCATGTCGGCCACCGCCTCCATCAGGCCGCGTGGACCCCAGCAGTAGACCTGCGCCGTTCCGGGTGTCTCCAACAGCGGCCACAGGTCGAGCGCCTCGTTCGGGTCTCCTTGGTCGTGGTGCAGCAACACGCGGCCAGCAAATCGCGCAGCGCCGAGTTCGTCCAGGAATGCCGTGTGGTCCGCATCGCGTGTGCAATAGACC
>JAJAZK010000036.1 GCA_026785765.1 Rhodoferax sp.
ATTCTGGCGATGTTCATGAACACCGCCATCGACCAGAACCTGGACAAATTCAGGGCCGACAACGGGCGCGAACCCACCGCTACCGAAACCGCAAAAATCCGCGAATGGGTGCAGGAGAACGTGCGCGGCACGGTGCAGGCCGACATCCTCAAGGAAGACCAGGGCCAGAACACCTGCATTTTCTCGACCGAGTTTTCGCTCAAGGTGATGGGTGACATCGCAGAGTACTTTGTGCACCACCAGGTTCGCAATTTCTACAGCGTGTCGATCAGCGGCTACCACATCGCCGAGGCCGGCGCCAACCCGATCAGCCAGTTGGCCTTCACCCTGTCCAATGGCTTCACGTTTGTCGAGGCCTATCTGGCGCGTGGCATGCACATCGATGATTTCGCGCCCAACCTGAGCTTTTTCTTCAGCAACGGGATGGACCCGGAGTACACCGTGATGGGCCGAGTGGCGCGGCGCATCTGGGCGGTGGCGATGAAGGAGAAATACGGCGCCAACGAACGCAGCCAGAAGCTCAAATACCACATCCAGACCAGCGGGCGCAGTCTGCACGCGCAGGAGATCCAGTTCAACGACATCCGGACCACGTTGCAGGCGCTGATCGCAATCTACGACAACTGCAACAGCCTGCACACCAATGCTTTTGATGAGGCCATCACCACGCCCACCGAAGACAGCGTGCGCCGCGCCATGGCGATCCAGCTCATCATCAACCGCGAGTGGGGCCTGGCAAAGAACGAGAACCCCAGCCAGGGCGCCTTCATCATTGAAGAACTCACCGAATTGCTGGAAGAAGCCGTGCTGAGCGAGTTTGAGCGAATCGCCGAACGCGGCGGCGTGCTGGGCGCGATGGAGACCGGATACCAGCGCGGCCGCATCCAGGACGAGAGCATGCACTACGAAATGCTCAAGCACACCGGTGAGTTGCCGATTGTTGGCGTCAACACCTTTCGCAACCCGCATGGCGACCAGGTACAGGACAAGCTGGAGCTGGCGCGTTCCACTGACGCAGAAAAGCAGAGCCAGCTCCAGCGCCTGGCCGACTTCCAGCAGCGCCACGCAGCCCAGACACCTGCGATGCTCAAGAACCTCCAGCAGGCGGTCATCGGCGACAGCAATGTGTTCGAGGTCCTGATGGACGCGGTGCGCGTGTGTTCACTCGGCCAGATCACCAATGCCCTGTTCGAGGTGGGTGGGCAGTACCGGCGCAATATGTAGGAATCAAATTGCGCTCCAGCGCACGGCAGGCAGCAAGCCTTGCACATCCTCGCGTTGGCACAGCGCAGTGCCCTCGTTCAACAAGGCGGCGCTGGCGGTGGCCACGGCCAGACGGAACGTTTCGACCAGCGCCACGCCGCTGGCGATCCCCGAGACCAGCCCGGCCAAAAAGCTGTCGCTTGCACCCGCAGTGCTGGCGACCTTCACCGGCAACGCAGCGGCGCGCCAGCTTCCATTAGCCGTCACCATCAAGGCGCCGTGTGCCCCCATGCTCAAGGCGACTACGCTTGCGTATCCTTGCGCGACCACTTGCCCCGCCGCCGCTCGCCACTGCGCTTCTTCTTCCAGCGGACAGCCGACATGTTCACTGAGCTCGCGCAGGCTGGGCTTCGGCACCTCAATGAACTTGCCATGCAGGGCAGTTGACACTGCGGGGCCAAACGTGTCGAGTGCGACCCGGCTGCATACCGCACACTGATTCGACGCAGGCCTGCCACTCTTGCTCTTGCACAGTCGGTCCTGGCTTGACGAAACGGTACTCCTTGCCAGTAGAGGTTTCCAGGACCGAAAAACTCTCGCGTGCCTCGCCTTGGACCGACAGGCAGCGGGCGGGAACCGCTTCGGCTGCCAGCAATCGCGCGAGCTGCTGCCCGTTTGATCCACCGCCGAAGTACAGGGCCTGCACCTCGCCGCCCAGGCGGTGTATTACAAGTGCCACATTGATGCCACTTCCGCCGGCAAAGCGGTGTGGCTTGGCACAACGCAACTTGTGCGCCTGGAGCAGCCGGTCGGTGGTCGTGGTCACATCCATAGCCGGGTTCAGCGTGATGGTCAGGATGTCGGTCATATGCGCTCGCTGCGGTGGGTAGGGTCGTACCTGAAGCAGCACGCTGGGGTTCCCAGTCAGTCTGCCTGTGGGCGCCAAACCAGCCCGAAGGCCTTGCATTTTTGCCAGATGTTGAGGCGCTCGTCAGACAGGGCATCCAGAAAATCCGACAGGCGCTTGGACTTGGCCATGGTGTATACCGTCAAGGCCAGCGTCAGCAGGAACACCACGCTGAAGATGGCCAGCTTGTGCAGTCGCGGCGCCTCCGCCTCGGCCAGCAGGTTCATACCCAGAAAGCCGGTGGATACCGTGCCGATCAGGCCGAATATGGTGACCACGGTAAGGCGCACCACGGTATTGGCTTGCCGCCGCAGGCTGTCGGCCTCCAGGTAGCTGTTCATGTCGGCGATACGTTCCTTCACCTCGGCGTAGAGCGGGTCGAGCCCGAGGTGGCTGGCGCACATGGAAAACAGGGCACGCGCCTGTGCCTGCTCGGCGACTTCGTGAAACCAGTAGCGGTGTGTGAAGCGCAGAAAGCCGGCAAAACTGGCACGGATGGAGCGTTTGAAGCGGCGCACGCTGCCGACGTCCTCCACACGCAGACCTTGCAGCGCTTCGACCATTTTGTCGGAGTACATCAGCAGCGCGGCTTTCTGGAAGTGCGCGATCAGGAACAACAGAAAGTGCTGGTGGCGAAACTGCGACAACACGCCGCGGTAGCGGCAGCGGTAAAACTCCGAGCGCGCGTCGCCGACTACCACCATGGCGTGACCGCTGCACAGGTAACGTGTGTTCGGCGCGGCGCCGCCGTTGGTCCAGAAGCGGTCGTAACAGTACTTGGCTTCGAAGTCGCTCAGGTGGTTCTCTGCGTACGGCAGCGGGTCGGTGCCGCCGCTGCCCGCTTCAGCAGCCCCGGTGACCAGGCCCAGGCGCACGAAGTCATTACGCGTCAGGGCGCGCGGATTATCGAGCGCCAGGTAGGCCATCAGGGGCATGCGGTAGTACTCGATCTGGCGGTATCGCAACGGGCCGTCCTGATCCGAGTGGTCGCTCACCAGCGGCTGCAACAGGTACGCCCAATGCGAAGCGATGCGCGGCGCGCGGTGTTTCGCCACATGGGCCAGGAACAATTCGCGTTGCTGCGCGTCGGAGCGCGCCAGTACCTGGCCCGCGTGGCCCAGCCACTCGACGTCGGCCAGGCAATGCATGGCATTGCCGTCGGCCTGCCAGCCGGCCGGGTAACCGCGCCCGAAGCGGTACATCAGTTCCTGTGCCAATGCCAGCGGCAGGTGGTCCGCGCTCACCTCGACGTTGAGCAGGACCAGGTCGACGTCCAGAAAGAAATACAGATCGATATGCACGATGTCGACCAGAACCGGTGCCAGCCCCGGGCGCAGGGTCAACCGCGCCTGCCCGATGTCGCGGCGGCGGAACACCCGCATCGGCGAATCGGCGTCGCGCGCATTGGCACCCAGCGCGGCACGGCCTTCGCCATACAGGAAGCGCTGAACGTACGGCAGAAAGGTTACGAACTCGTTGTAGTGCCGCTCGTGAAACTGGTCGGCGGACCCGGTGTATTCATCCACCACCTCGCGCCATGGCGAAGCCTCGCCCAAGTCGCGCAGCCTGTGCCAGGGTGTGACACGGCTGGCTTCATCACCGGCGCCTGGGACCAGCCGCAACGGCCACAACAGCACCTGACGGAAGTGCTCTACGGTGGCGGTACTCGCGTCCATGGACGCGACTGTACGGCATAACTATGTCTTCGCTGGGTCGTCGACGCACGCGAAGACGCCCGCAGCAGTACCACAATCCTCAAGGTTTCCACAGTGGTGGGCAATGCCACACTAACTTTCATGATGTCCACTCTTCACGTCGCATCATGGAAGTTATTTCACGTTAACCCTTGCGCCCGATGGCAGCCAGCAGTTCCGAATACGGCACCATGCGACCGTGCAGCGGCAGGATCTGGGCCACCTGCAGGTTGAGCCGCTCGATGTTCTGCACCAGATTGATGTGCAGGTCATTCGGGCGTGCCGGTGCTGCTGCACCAGGGGCGGCCGGTGTGTAGGCGTCGGCCTGGATCAGGATGCGCTCTTTCGGCAAATACACCATCAGGAACCCCTGCGCATGCACGCTGGCGTCGATGTAGAAGACCTCGACCACCCGCTCGCCGTCGGTGAAGGTGCGTTTTCCGTTGACGCCGGTCACTGTGGCCCGTTTGCCGGAGCGCTCCAGCGCGTCGGGCTTGATCCGGTTCGGGTTGGCCATGGTCTTCTCGAAAAATGGCCGTGCCAATTCGCTCGTGACCAGGGTCGCGCCTTCGGCTGCGGCCGTGCGCAGTCCACCCGAGTGGTCAAAGTGGTGGTGCGAGTTGATGACAAAACGCACCGGTTTGCCGTTGCCAAGCCGTTTCGCCTCGGCCAGCACCACGCTGGAGCGGCCGTCGTACAGCGGCGCCTCCACCAGCAGCATGTGGTCCTTCTGTTCGATGGCCACGCTGTTGTGCGATCCGCCCGCCAGGAACCATACACCGTCCGCCGCCTTTTCGGCCACGGCCCGTTCGGCAAAGGCGGGCACCAACGCTGGTACCTCGATGCCCGCAGCGACGTTGGTCTTGACGTCGTTGACCGCCAGATCCAGCACCGGGAAGCCACCCTGGGTCTGACGAATGCGCATCGGGAACTTGACGCCGCCGAAGTCCTGGTAGTCCGAGAAGCTGATGACCGACGCGGTGTCCCCGAGAACCGGATGGGGTTGCACCGACTCGATTCTCTCGACCAGTCCGCTGGGCCCGATCAACGCGGTTGCCCGGAACTGCCCGGGTAGCGAGAACGAAACGGCGCTCAGGTTGCGCCCGTCTTCAGTGCGCTGGCGCAGCGACGGTTTGTTGGCCAGTGCCGCCTTGATGACTCCGTGCGGCGTCGTGCACAGGTCGTGCGTACGGGCGTCCACCGCCAGTGGCGCGGGTACGGGAGCCGGACCGACCATGTTCCAGGCATGGCCGGCACGCAGCATCCCGGTAGTACGTTGCTCTCCTTGCCCCATCAATGGAATTGCGCCGCCACCGTTGGGCTCGGCACGGCTGCGCGCGGCGTCTTCCCGGAAGGCCACGTTTTCATAGTCGGCGACACGCGAAAAGCTTGAAAAACTGATCCGTGGCCAGGCCATGCCGGCC
>JAJAZK010000037.1 GCA_026785765.1 Rhodoferax sp.
TAGGAGTCGAAGGTCAGCGGGTTCTTGCGCTCGGGGCGATTCAGCGTAATGGTTCCCACCGGGCCATCACAGTGCCACTCGAAATGGCGCCCCTGGTAGCCGGCAGTCGGGACAAATTGCCCTCGCATCGGATTGTTGGCGGCAATATAGTGTTTCATGCAGTTTCCTCGCGCGCGACCTGCACGCGTTCCTTGACCTTGCCCAGCAACCGATGCAGCGTGGCGATTTCACGCGCGTTGAGTCCGGCAAACGCATCCATCACCCAGGCTTCATGCGCGTGGGCCATATCGGAAAACAGGTTGCGGCCGTTCACCGTCAACCGTACCCGGTAGGCGCGGCGGTCACCCGGTACCGGAACGCGCTCGACCAGGTCTTCGGCGACCAGCTGGTCGGTGATGCCAGTCACGTTGCCGCCGGTCACCATCATGCGGCGCGACAACTCGTTCATCTTCAGGCCGTCGGGGGATCGCTCAAGTTGCGCCATCAGGTCGAACCGCGGCAGCGTGGTGTCAAACCCCTCGCGCAAGGCAGCACGCACCTGTTTTTCGACCAAATGGGTACAGGTGAGAAGGCGCAGCCATAGGCGCAAGGCTTGCGGGTGCTCTGCCCTGGTCGTCCCGTCCAGCCGCGCCTCCTGGTCCATGGCTAGAGGCCTTCAGCGCTGGCTGCGCTGGCGGCTGCAGCCTTGCCAGAATTACCAGCGCCTGCGAGCTCCTGCTGCTTTTGCAACTCGCGGTACAGCTGGTCGCGGCCACTCAGGTACTGGCGCGGCCACTGCCCCGCGCGCGACTGCAAGGCCGCCGCTTCGTGCAGGGTCCAGGCCGGGTCGGCCAGATGGGGCCGGGCAATCGCACACAGATCGGCACGCCCGGCCGCAATGATGCTGTTCACCTGGTCAGCTTGGGTGATAGCGCCCACCGCCATCGTCCGGATGCCCGCCTCGTTGCGAATGCGATCAGCAAAAGGGGTCTGGTACAGCCGGCCGTATACCGGCTTGGCAGAGCGCGTGGTCTGACCGGAGGAGACGTCGATCACGTCGCAACCCGCCGCCTTGAACAGGCGCGCAATCTGCACCGCGTCATCGGCGGTGGTGCCGCCGTCGGCCCAGTCGTGTGCCGAAATACGCACACTCATGGGCCGCTCGGCGGGCCACACGGCACGCATGGCCCGGAACACTTCCAGCGGGAAGCGGCAGCGCTGCTCCAGGTCGGCACTGCCTTGTCCGCCGTAGGCATCGCTGCGCCGATTGGTCAGCGGCGAAATAAAACAGGACAGCAGATAACCGTGGGCGCAGTGCAATTCCAGCCAATCAAAGCCGGCCGCCGCAGCGCGCTGGGTGGATGCCACAAATGCCGCCGTCATGGCATCCATGTCGGCGCGGGTCATCGCGGCTGGCAACTGGTTTTGCGGGCCATACGCAACCGCACTGGCTGCCAGCAGCGGCCAGTTCGCATCCGGGCCTGACGCTGGCAAGGGCTCGTCGGCCTGCTCCCAGCCGACCTGGGTCGAGCCCTTGGGGCCGCTGTGCCCCAGTTGCAGGCCGATGCAGGCACTGCTCTGGCCATGGACGAAGTCGACAATCCGGGTGAACGCAGCCTGCTGCACGTCGTTCCACAGACCCGTGCAACCCGGGGTGATGCGACCATGCGGCTCGGGGCTGGTCATCTCGACCATCACCAGTGCCGCGCCACCCAGGGCGCGGGCACCCAAGTGGACCAGGTGGAAGTCCTGCGGCACGCCGTCCACTGCGCTGTAGGTGGCCATGGGCGACACCACGATGCGATTCTTCAGCAAGGTGCCACGCACCTGCAGCGGCAGCAACATTGGCGGTACCGGCGCAACACCCGCCGCTGCCGCTGCCGCACGCGCAACCGATGGCATTGCCCCGGCAGGTACCGGTAATTCCTGCGCCATCCAGGTCTCAAAGCCTTGTAACCATGCACCGTCACGCAGGCGCAGGTTTTCGTGGCTGATGCGTTGCGAGCGCGTTAGCAGCGAATAGGCGAACTGCTCAATTTGCATGCCGGTGTAACGGTTCACGTTTTCGAACCATTCGGTGGAGTTGCGCGCCGCGTTCTGGATCTTCAACACCTCGACGCTGCGCCGCGCTTCATACTGTTGCAACACCTGCTGCATTTCAGCGCCGCCGCCAGACTGCTTGCCGGCCTGGGCAAAGGCGCTGGCCAGATCGATCGCATCTTCCAGCGCCAGCTTGGTGCCGCTGCCAATGGAAAAGTGTGCCGTGTGTGCCGCGTCTCCCATCAACACAAACGGCACGCTGCCTTGCGCCAGCGTCTCGTAGTGCACCCAGGTCTTGCACATCACGCGCGGAAAACGAATCCAGCTCGCCGAGCCACGCAGGTGTTTGGCATTGCTGATCAGGGCATTGCCGTCCAGGTAGGGTGCAAACAGGCGCTCGCAGAAGTCAATGCCCTGCTCCTGGCTCATCTCCTCCAGCCCGTGCGCCTGCCACACGTCTTGCGGCGTCTCCACGATGAAGGTGGAGGTGGTGGCATCGTACTTGTATGCGTGCGCCTGGAACCAGCCATGTTCGGTCTGCTCGAACGCAAAGGTGAAGGCATCAAAGGTCTTGTGGGTGCCGAGCCAGACGAAACGACACAGGCGGGTGTCGATATCGGGCTGGAAGGTGCTGGCATACCGGGCGCGCACGCGACTGTTCAAACCATCGCTGGCAATCACCAGGTCCGCCTGGTACTGCTCGGCCAGTGCCTGGTCGTCAGCCACATCGGTCTCGAACACCAGTTCCACACCCATGGCCAGACAACGCTCCTGCAAGATGTTGAGCAGGTGCTTGCGCCCGATGCCGCAAAAGCCGTGTCCACCCGAGCGCACACTGCGGCCCTTGAAAAACACCTCGATATCGTCCCAGTGGTTGAGCGCGTCGCCAATCAGGCGCCCGGTGACGGGGTCGGCCTGGCGCAGGTTGTCCAGCGTTTGGTCGGACAACACCACACCCCAGCCAAAGGTGTCAAAGGGTTTGTTGCGCTCGACCACCACAATACGGTGCGCCGGATCCTGCAACTTCATCAACAATGCGAAATACAGGCCCGCCGGACCGCCACCAATGCACAGGATGTTCATGGCGCAATAGTTTATGTTTAAACTAAATGTTGTCAACCGGAGACTTTGCGAAGACTTTTGGCCGACGCGTGTACCACTTACTGCATTTCAACTCGCAATCGGTTCGAGGGGCAGCTGATTTGATATAAGCGGATCAGGATATGAGCAACTAACCCCTTAATACGCTGAACTTACGGAACAGCTCCACGGTCAACAGGCTCTCAAGGCGCCAAGTAATAGAAATCGGCCGGTCGCCTTCATGCGATACCAGTTGGACTGGCCCGACTGCGACATAAGCAGCGTCCCGGTCTTCTCGCACAAAGAGTTGAAATTTCCAGCCATTGGTATGACTCTCGGTGTACCGCCGTCCAGAGTTATTGTTGGGCCCAGCCCGATTCTGCGATTGCCAGTGAAACAGTTCAGGACTGATGGCATAGTCCTTGTACTGAACGCGCTCGTCAAAACCTTCACTCTTGTCTAGGGTCACAAACAAAATCTCGATTTTGGAATCGTTCAATGGCAGGCATCCACTGTCTGATAGTGGGCGGGCGGTAGGCGTGGTGTAACCAATCGCCGCCAAAATTTCCGCGCGCATGTAACGCCCATGTAGTGCCACGGTCCAACTGTCTGGGGCACCTGGCAATGAAATTGGCGCTAGCGAACTTCGCTCTTGCAAGATACCGACCATTTCACTCAGCTCGGCGTGCACGACAGGGTTCTGCGCCAGAATCAAAAGGAAGTCCGTCGGCGTGACCAACTCGGTACGGGTCGGCAATAATTGATAAGCCAACATCTGCACACGCCGTGTATCCACATCACCACCTGCCAGCGCCTCGCGCCAAGCCGCCAGCAGTTTAGGATCATTTGCATGCAGCACGCTGAAGACCCGCCGAGCAATATCCGCTTCGCGTTCTCCTTCGGGACTTTGCTCCAACATAGTGCGCCGTTTCAGGCTCGTCCAAGAGCGGGCGTTGGCGCCTTCGTTGTAAACATCTGACAACTCTAGCTGGCAGTCGAGCAAGAAATTACGCAACAAAAGCGGTGCACCGTTCCGCAACGCCGCCCACGCCGCCAACTCAGCGCACAAACGGATCACATTCAGATTCAATGCTTGTTGTAGGTTGGCCAGCACACGCGAACGCGCCACCCGGTCAAACTGGATGTGGACACCCGCCGGAAGCGTACTGAACCCGTTTGCAACAGCGTCGGCAATCTGTCTTCGGCTACGGCCGGTAATCGACCGCAGCAGCACATCAAAGCGAAATTCGTTGTTGTATAGCCCCACGAAATCCAGCACCAGACACGTATCTTTGCCCTTGGAAAGACGCAACCCACGGCCGATTTGCTGCTGAAAGATCACCGGACTTTGGGTCGGACGAAGCAGCAAAATAGCGTTGGCATCGGGGATGTCGATACCTTCATTGAACACATCGCAGCTGCAAATAATTTTCAACGCACCACTGCTTAGGTTTTGCACCGTAGCCGTGCGAGCGGCCTGCGAGTCCGCGCCCGTTAGCGCCACGGCTTGCAAGCCAGAGAGGTTGAAGAAATCCGCCATGAAGTTGGCATGTGCCACGCTGACGCAAAAAGCCAAACCTTTGACGGCGTTCAAGTCGGCCACATATTTCTCCAGAGCATTGACCACCGATCTAGCCCGCATGGCGTTGCCAGACACAATATTGGAAAGTTGCGCGACCTCAGAACCCTTACCCCACTCCACTGCCGTCATGTCGGTGTCGTCTGCAGTAGCGTAATACTCGAACGGGGTGAGCAACTGCTGTTCGAGCGCATCCCACAGCCGAAGCGATACAGCGGGCGATCCGTCCGGGCGGCTGTCAAAGTATTGCATCAGGCTTTGGCCGTCTGATCGCTCCGGCGTGGCAGTCAAGCCAAGCAGGTAGTGCGGGCGAACCGCGCCGATGAACTGGTCGAAAGTGGTCGCTGGCAAATGGTGGGCCTCGTCCACGATGACCATTCGCCAGAAGTGGCTGCCAAGCTGCTCCACCAAACGACGGCTGTGCACCGTATTGATCGTGGCGAAGATGTGTTCGTAATGGTCAGGCGTATTATCGCCATCAAGTAGTTCACCAAATGCCGGATCGCGCAGAACCTGCCGAAAGGTTGACAACGCCTGCGCCAGAATTTGGGAGCGGTGAGCGATGAACAAAAGTTTGGGAGCAGTGCCCTCTTCTTCTCGTAGCCGCAAGTAGTCAAACGCTGCAACCACCGTCTTACCCGTGCCCGTGGCCGCCACCACCAGATTGCGCCTTCGGCCCGACCTGCGCTCAGCCGCCAACTGGTCGAGCATTTCCTGCTGGTACGACTTGGGGCGTAAATCAAACCAAGTTTGTAGTGCCACAACAGCCCCGCTGGGTGCGGCTTGGCGGCCGCCATGGCCGCGCTCGCTGGCCAGCGCCCGGGTCAGTGCTTCTCGGTGTTGGGCGTTAGCTGGGTCATAGGGCTGAAATTCACGGTCGTTCAACAGCGTCTCGAAATTGGCCACCGCAGCAGAGAATAGAGACGTGCCACTGGCCTGTGCAAACTTCACCGTCCACTCAATTCCGCCAATAAGTGCAGACTCCGACAAATTGGCGCTGCCGACAAATGCAGTGCCAAAGTTGGTGACGCGATGAAAAATCCATGCCTTGGCGTGCAAACGAGTGCGGCGGCCATCGAGCGATATACGCAATTCAACGCCTGGCAATTTGGCGAACGCATCCACCGCACGCACTTCGGTTGCACCAATGTAGGTGGTCGTCAATATCCTGAACTTTGTCTTCGGGTTGCCATTGGCATCCAGCGCCGTCACTTGCTCCAATACATCCAGCAACTTGCGCACGCCGCTCCAAGTAATGAAGCTAACCAAAATATCTACCCGGTCCGCAGCACGCAGTTCGGCACGCAACTCGTTGAGGAGGGACGGGTCGGATCTGGCGGACGTGAAAAGCCACGGGTGACGCAGTCCCGTGGCAGGCATCGCCACATCGGCATTGGGCGCATGAACCGACTTGAGCAACTGTGGCGGCATGGCCAGCGAGCGTTCATCCTGCCCTTTTGGTCGTAGCTGAATCAACAGTTGCCGGATGAGTTCAAGCTCGGCTCTGGCTTTTTCGCTCGCATCAGGCTGTCCAGCGGCTGCGGCGTCCAGCAACTCCGGCAGCCGGTGCACCAACTCGGAAATGAATTGTTCGCGACGCTGGTGGGCCGTTGGCGCAGCCACCAGCGCACGGTGTTGACCAGACAAGCTGGTGATCTCACCGACTTCGTCTTGGTACACCAGCCGGTCGTACAAGCCTTTGGGCAGAGTCATGGTCAATGTCTCGGTTGAAATTTTTATCAATTTTGCAGCTGCTCACGCACACTTTTTCAGGCATACAGACCGATTTTCATTTAAACCCCTGGCGCAACCTGCCGCGCGCTATAGATTCAACATCACCATCCATCAGATTCCACTTCGACTGGGACTTTTGCGTCGTGCTCGAACGCTGCATCGGCGTCCACGCAGGGTCTCTGGCAGCTCCTGAGGAAAGCGCTACCCGCAGATCCGGCAACGTCCGCACGTAAATCTGCGCGTAGGATTCTAAAATTCGGAGTCCGGTGCAGCTGATTCTGGTCCCTTTTTTATAGCTGCTTGCGCACTTTCCACGTGAGCTACAGCCTGATTTGACCTTAGACCGCAGGCTTGCCCCGTCCCTTGCCTTTCCCTTGTTCCGACTTCCTGCGCAGAAACGCAGGTATCGCGGACTGGGTTTCATCGCCTGAGAACGCCACCTCTTTCCGCGCCACCAGACGATGGCTGAACCGCACTGACGAAAACATCACTTCCTTCGGCATCATCTCCGGGTTGCGCTCCAGCTTGGCCTGCAGCCAGGCGTTCTGACCGAAGCGCTTCTCCAAGCGCTTCAATACGCGGCTAACAGTCCAGATGTGTGCCCGTGTTCAGGGATTCCCCGATACATGGCAATTTGCGGGCAAGAAAACGTCGTCCTACAGACAAGTTGGAAACGCCTTTCCCCCGCCTGTCGCCCATGCGGTGAGTCGCCAAATCGCAAGCGCCATCGAAATGGCTGCGTCCAGCCGCCTGCTGAAACTGGCGGCTTGATGGCCAAGGCGCCAAGCAGCGTTGCCATAAAAAGAGCCGGTGGTGCCCGTTCCAGGCTCAGAACCTACTTTCTGGCCAACCTCGGTCGTTCCATCGACTCGTCTGAGCTTCGTCCGGTGGCTGGCGGCATCAGCGAATGGGCACGACGCGTGCGTGAACTGCGTACGGAAGAGGGTTACCAAATTCTGACCCATAACGACCGGGTCGATCTCAAACCAGGGCAATACCGGCTTGAATCTGCCAAACCACTGCCGGCGTTCGCGCGGGGCATTTCCAAGGAAACCCGGGCGTTGGTACTAGACCGGAACGGCTTCACGTGTCAGATGTGTGGTGCCGTTGCCGGGGAACCGCATCCCTACGATCCATCCCGCAAGACACGCTTGCACATCGGGCACTTGATCGACAAAAGCGCGGGTGGAAGTGACGAGCCAGCCAACCTGAAAGCCATTTGTTCGGTGTGTAATGAAGGTGCCGCAAACGTTACCTTGCAACGTCACGATCTGACAAAGCTGCTGGTTCAGGTCAGACGGGCGACGGTGACAGACCAGCGAGCGGTTCTCCAATGGCTGAATGCGAAGTTCAAGCTGCCAGGAACGCCGGGTTGAGACGCATCAAGAAGGCGGCCGAAGCCGGTTGACGCAATGCCGAGCCTTGGCAAGAATGCGGCTATGCTTTATACCTTCAAATCCAAAGCCACCGGCAACCTGATCATGCTGCAGGCCAATGGCGAGCAGCTGTTGGAGATCATTGGCAAGGCACCCTCCCCCAAGGGCATTGTGTTGCCAGAGCAGATGCCAGCGGCAATTGCAGCGCTGGAAGCTGCGCTGGCCAAAGACGACTCACGGCGACAAGCAGCGGGTGAAACAGCCAAGGCACAAGGAGAGGACGCCCCCCGGCAACAGGGTATCTCGTTGCGCCAGCGCGCGCTGCCGTTCATAGAGATGCTGCGCCGCTGCCACAAAGCGGGCGAGGAGATTGTGTGGGGCGTCTGATTGAATGCCAGGAGCGTGGCCGGGTTTTGGATTGGACCCGCCAGGCTCCTAAGCCGCGTAGTCCACCGGCAGCGCAGTGGTGTACTTGATGCGCTCCATCGCAAAACTGGAGCTCACGTCGGACAATTCCACCAGACCGATCAGGCGCTTGTAGACCGCGTCGTATCCGGCGATGTCGGGAACAACGACGCGCATCAGGTAATCCACGTCGCCGCTCATGCGGTACAACTCCACCACTTCTTCGATATCGCGCACCGATACTGCGAACTTCTCCAGCCATGCAGCGTTGTGTTGAGCGGTCTTGATGGCCACGAACACGGTGACGCCGACGCCCAGGCGACTGGCGTCGCACAACACCACGCGCCGCTGTATGACACCCGCCGCCTCCAGTTTCTGAATACGGCGCCACGCAGGAGTGGGGGTCAGGTGCACGGCGGCAGCCAACGCCTCCAGTGACATTGCAGCATCCACTTGCAAAAGACGCAGCAGCGCCCGGTCTATTTTGTCCAACTTCATAGAATATTGGAATAGTATTGCAAGAATATGCGCCATCCGGCAAAAAAATGCAAGATGTTTGCGCTAGCCCGGCGCTAAATTAGCGCCATGCAAAAACTTACGCGCGCCTTTACCGAACATCCCGCCGCTGTCGGTGAGACGTGGAGCGAGCATGCTGGTACCGCCTTCGGTTTCGCCGCCCGGCTGCAGCTGGCGGCGTTGGCGGCGCTGGTGCACGCCGTGCTACCGTTCCTGTGCATGAAAACGGCAAGCCAGATCATCACGAGTCTGCACACGCGCATGGTCACCCATCGCGCACGGCACAACGCTGGATCAGTCGACCTTCGCGCCTGAGTTCTTCACCACCGGCGCCCATTTTCGTATTTCATCGTCGATAAAACGCGCAAACTCCTGCGGCGTATTGCCGCTCGGGATTGCCCCCTGGGCCAACAACTTTTCCTTGATTGCCGGCGAGCTGAGTGCCCTGGCCGTTTCCTGCTGAAGCCGCGCCACCACATCGGCTGGAGTCCCGGCCGGCGCCAACAGGCCGAACCACGAACTTGCGTCGAAGCCCTTGAGTAACCCGGCCTCTTCGATCGTCGGCAGTTCCGGCATCGCGGCCGAGCGTTGTGCGCTGGTCACCGCAAACGCCTTGAGCTTGCCACTCCTGATATGGGGAATGGCAGAAGGCAGGTTGTCGTACATCACATCCACCTGACCCGACAACATACCCATCAAGGCCGGGCTGGAACCGGTATAGGGGATGTGGGTCATGAAGATACCGGTACGCGACTTGAACAACTCACCCGACAGGTGGATCGAGGTCCCGTTGCCGCTGGACGCCATGTTCAGCTTGCCCGGGTTGGCGCGCGCGTAACGGATGAAGTCCGGCACCGTGTTGATCCCCAGCGCCTTGGCGTTTTCGGCATTCATCACCATCACATTGGGCACACCAGCCACCAGGGTGATGGGCGAGAAATCCTTCTGCGGGTCATAGGGCAGCTTGCTGTACAGCGATTTGTTGATGCCATGCGTACCCACCGTCCCCATCAAAAGGGTGTAGCCGTCGGCCGCAGACTTGGCAACGATATCGGCGCCCAGGTTGCCACCCGCCCCGGCGCGATTGTCCACCACAAAGGATTGCCCGAACACCCTTGACAGCTCCGGCGCAATCGCCCGCGCCAGGAGGTCGGTGGTGCCGCCGGGCGCAAATGGAACCACAATGCGCACCGGTTTGTTCGGCCAGGCAGACTGGGCCTGTGCCGCTGCAGACAGCACCGCCGCGACCGCAAACACGAACAGGGCAGCACGGCGGCTCAAGCAGGACGGGACTGGCATGACTGTCTCCAAAGAAGTTGACTCGCGTCGGCGCAGGTCTGGCAGCTCATTACACCTGCTGCCTGTGCCAACTGAATGGCATGGCCAAGTGCATCGACACAGCCGCGCGCACCAACCCGGCCGGACCGACTCAATCGGCGAACTGTTTCGCCGCTTCGATCAATGGCTTGAGCTTGGCGATCTCGGCCGCCACAAAGGCTTTGTGGGCAGCGGGGTCGACCCGAGCGTCGGTCACCACGATGGCGCCCAGGGCATCCTGCTTTTTAATGAAGTCAGGGTCCTTCAATGCGAGTTTCATCGCCTCGTTGAGCTGCTTGAGCACCGCCGGTGGGGTGCCTTTGGGCGCGTACATGCCGTGCCAGACCGTCAACTCGAATCCCTTGAGACCCATCTCCTGCAGCGTCGGGTAGTCCTTTAACAGCGGGTGTTTGGACAATGGCTTGGCGGTGGTGACGGCAAAGGCCTTCACCCGGCCGGCCTGGATCTGTTGGACGGTGTTGGTGGTCTGGTCACACATCAGATCGACCTGACCACCAACCAGGGCTTGCATCGCCGGGCCGGTACCACCATAGGGAATCGTCGTCATTGCCTCATTGGCCTTGACCGCCGACTGCCACATCAGGCTGCACAGATGGGAGGCCGAACCCAGACCTGCGTGAGCGATGTTCAGTTTGCCGGCATTGGTCTTGATGTAATTCTCAAAATCACGGTAGGTATTGGCGGGCAACTGCGGCTTGCCGACCAGGGTCATGGGAACTTCGTTGATCATGCCGAGGAATTCGAAGTCTTCGAGCGGCTTGTAGGCAATCTTCTTGTACAGCGCCGGTGTCGCCGCCATGCCAATGTGAAACAACAGGAGGGTGTGGCCGTCCGGCGCGGCCCGCGCGACCTTGGTCGCACCGATGGTGCCGCCCGCACCTACCGCGTTCTCGACCAGGAAATTGGCGCCCCCTCCCATGGTCTTGCGCATGGTCTCAGCCAGTTGGCGCGCGACCAGGTCGGTCGGGCCGCCCGCGGCAAAGGGCACAACAATCGTGATCGGCTTGCTGCCAGGAAATCCCTGTGCGTTTGCAAACAACACCGTGGCGGCCGCAACTGCGGCAAACAGACGTTTCATGAAATCGTGTCTCCAATTGATATGGAAACCAGTCTATCGATTGCTGCGGGCTCGGCAATAGCTGAAACCACTTAAGGGATTGCCCGCATGCGAGCGCCGATCGGTATGGCGCGCAGACTACTTGTAGCTGCGCGCGTCCTCGATCACCCGCCCGTCGTTGGGCAGGCTGCCTGGCAGCAGCAACTCCACCTCGCCACGCAGCTTGGTCACCTCGCGAATCGCGTCGCCGATCTTCGCCACCAGCCCATCCGGAGCGCTGCAGCTGGTTTCCACCCGCAGCAACATCGCGTCGTTGGCCATTTCACCGCTAACCACCAGACGCGCCTTCACCACTTCCGGAAAGCGTTTGACAATCGCGTTGACCTGCGCCGGATGCACGAACATGCCGCGCACCTTGGTGGTCTGGTCGGCGCGCCCCATCCAGCCGCGGATGCGGGTGTTGGTGCGCCCGGTAGGACAGCTACCAGGTAACACCGCACTCAGATCGCCGGTACCGAAGCGGATCAGCGGATAGACCGGGTTCAGCGTCGTAACCACCAGTTCACCGACCTCGCCCTCGGCCACCGGGTCGCCAGTGCCCGGACGGACAATCTCCACAATCACGGATTCATCCAGCACGAGCCCCTCCCGGGCCTCGGTCTCGTAGGCGATAAGCCCCAGGTCGGCGGTGGCGAAACACTGATAGCCCTGGATGCCGTGACCGGAAAACCAGTCGCGCAGGCTTGGCGGATAGGCCTCGCCGCCAAACATGGCCTTGCGCACACTCGGCAAGGCAACCCCGATCTCGGCGGCCTTCTCGACGATGATCTTCAAAAAACTGGGGGTACCGATATAACCGGCCGGCTGCAGCTCCGCCATCGCCTGCACCTGCTGTTCGGTCTGCCCGGTACCACCGGCAAACACGCTACAACCCATCGCGTGGGCACCGGTTTCCATCATCGAACCGGCGGGAACGAAGTGGTAACTGAAGCAGTTGTGGATCAAATCCCCGGCGCGAAAGCCCGCAGCATACATGGCGCGCGCCATGCGCCAGTAGTCCTGGGTGGCACCCTCTGGCTCGTAGATCGGGCCCGGGCTGGCAAACACGCGCGGCATGTGGCTGCCAAATCGCACAGTGGAAAATCCGCCGAATACGTCACCACCGGCACTGCGTTGGGCCTTTTGGCGCTCGTACAGTTCACCCTTGCGCGTGACGGGCAGACGCGCCAAGCCGGCGCGGTCACGCACTGTGAGCGGATCGACCCCGCGCAACACTTCGGCAAAGGCCGTGCTGGCCGATTGCGCATGTGCCACCTGGCCCGGAAGTTGTGCGAAATGTGCCGCCTCGCGTTCTGCGCTGCTGCGGACTTCAAGTGCGTCGTAATACAGACTGGCCATGGTCGGTGCTCCGGGTCGAATGCCGCTCAGGCGAGCCAGCGCTTGCGCCGCCGGTAGCTCTTGCCGTCCTTGAAGGACTTGCGCTCACCCCCGCCGACGCCAAGGTAGAACTCTTTCACGTCTTCGTTTTTGGCCAGATCGGATGCCAGCCCATCCATCACGATGCGCCCGGACTCCATGATGTAGCCGTAGTCCGAGTAGCGCAATGCCATATTGGTATTCTGCTCCGCCAGCAGGAACGTGACCTTTTCCTTCTGGTTAAGGTCCTTCACGATCTCGAACACCTCCTCCACGATCTGCGGCGCCAAGCCCATCGAGGGCTCGTCCAGCAACATCACGCTCGGGTTGGTCATCAGGGCGCGCCCGATGGCACACATCTGCTGCTCTCCGCCGGACGTGTACGCGGCCTGCGAGCCGCGGCGCATCTTGAGGCGCGGAAAGTAGGCGTAGACCTTTTCCAGATTGCGCGCAATCTCCCCCTTGTCCTTGCGTGTATAGCCACCGGCGAGCAAATTCTCTTCGATCGTGAGGTGCGCAAAACAATGCCGCCCCTCCATCACCTGCACCACGCCGCGATTGACCAGATCGGCCGGCGTCAGATTCTCGATACGTTCGCCACGCAACTCGATCGACCCCTTGGTGACCGCGCCACGTTCACCACGCAGCAAGTTGGAGATGGAGCGCAGGGTGGTCGTCTTGCCCGCACCGTTGCCACCCAACACGGCGGCGATCTTGCCTTGCGGCACGCTGAGCGAAACGCCCTTGAGCACCAGGATCACATGGTTGTAGATGACCTCGATGCCGTTGACGTTGAGAACAATGTTTGTGGTGCTCATGGGCGATCCGGTTTGACCAAATGAAAGACCCGCGTACCGAGACTTTCATTTGACGGCTGCTGGCAGCCGTTACCCCTCCCGTTGGAGGGGAAAGGTTGGGAGAGGCGCTGCCCTCAGGACTGGCAGTCCTGGCCGGAGCGGCGTGTCAGCTTCTTTTCCGCCGCATACTTCTCGGCCGAGGCCCGCACCAGCGGCTTGATCACCTGTTGGTCCGCTTCCAGCCAATCGGAACTCCAGACGAACTTGCTGCCGTCCCAGGTGTGCACCCGTGCA
>JAJAZK010000038.1 GCA_026785765.1 Rhodoferax sp.
CGCGTTACGGGATCGCTCCTTTCGTCGTGTCAGCGTACACACATGACATGTTGGCCGCTACCAAGGTGGCGGCCATCATGAGCCCCAACCGGAACGTACCGCGGGACATTTACGACTTGCACGACCTTGCAGCATCCATGCCGGAGAAACTGCTCGGCGACATGCTGGAACTTGACGTCTTGCAGCGATGGAAGAACGAGGTCTTGCCCAAGGTGGTCGGCATCACCTTCGATCAAGCGCGCGACCAACTGCTGCCCTACATTCCACCCGATCTGCGCGGATTGATCACTCCAGCGGCATGGGAAGATATGACACTGGCTGTCGTCGGCCGCGTCGAGCAGTGGCTGGCGGACGCACTGCTTCGGCCCCTGGCGTGAGCCATGCTGCTGGACTGGAAAGTGCGGCTCGACCGCCAGCTGATCGAGAGCGATGTGGAGGCCTGGACTACCGGGATGCTGTGGAACGAGGCGTCATCGACCGCTGCCCCACCATCCAGGCCTACATTCGAGCGTTGGATGACCCGGGCCTGTGCCTCTGGGCGGCTACGCAAGGTGAGGAATGGGCTGTTTCTCAATGCGGCGGGCAACAAGTCGGTCAGCGTGGGGGCCGCCGCAGGCTACATCAAACAGACTGCGCTGCCCAGTCTGGCCTGGGTGCTGGAGCACGACTGGATACTGAACAACATGGGTGACGTGATTACCTGCGTCGTCGCCCTGACGCCGGGCCTGCCCGTGCCCAACCTGAGCCCCGTCAAGACGCCACTCGGTGAATTCCGTTTTCGGGCGCTACCTTAGCATGTGTACGAACTGGACAAGCTGGAGGTGGCGGACTGGCGCAACAACCGTTTCGCGCATCCCCGGGCCACGCCCGAAAAGGCGCTGTGCGACTGGCTGTACCTCGCGGCCTCGCCCCGCAGTTCGATGCGAGCACCTCCGCTGGACCTGCAAGCCGGGCGGCTCGATGCTGACCGTTTGCAGCGGGTAGCCATGGCCATGTCGATCAAAGAGCATCTGAACACGTGGTTCCACTCCAAACGGAGGTACGACCGCGACCCGGATGTGATCGAGAATGCATCGATGCATACCAAGGTCTCCAAGTCATAGACCTTCAAACGCTGATGCCAGACTTGGCTGCGCAGCCGCTGCGCGAAGAGCACCTGCTTGCTGGCCCGCTGGAGCCGACCAACCTGTATGGGCCGGGCGACAAATACAACCCGGAAAACATCCACGTGATACCGGCCCAGGGGCTGGCGCGGAGTGACCATGATTCTTAGGTCGGGGTGACGGCGAGGATGCGCGGCGGTGGTCGGAACGCCACCGAATGCCTGCATCATCGGGCGACCCGCCCGAGTCGCCAGCGTAATGAGCAGGTCGAGGCTGAACTTGTCCCATTTTCCCTGCAGCAAGTCGCTCATCCGCGACTGGGCAATGCCAAAACGCTCGGCACCATTGATAGGTACTCATCATGGAAGCGGCAAAAGTGGGCATCAGGAAATTCCGTGCGGACTCACTAACCCGCTGGCAAATCCAGATCGTTAGCAACGCCATTCCAAAGTGCCAGTATTACCCCCTGCGCCCGGACCGATCACGCGTTTTCGAATTGGGTCTGACGGCTCCCGAATTGGCATGTGATGGCTGTATTTGAAACCAAACTTTTCGCACGATTGCACATGCGTCTGAACAACGATCAAATCCAGGCCATTTGTTGCGCTGCCCAAACCACCTTTGGGGACGCGCACCATCAAGACCCCTTTGACCGTATTCTTGTAGCGCAGGCCCTCGTCGAGCCAATGCGGCTGATGACACATGATTCGACGGTGGCGCTCTGTAGCGACACCATCATCAAGGTCTGACTTTTCGCCAACTACGTTGCCACTGGATTGGGTGACTGCGGCGTCCGCATTGGCGATTTTCTTCACCATGGGTGAAGCTCCGGTTCGAAGTCGCTGGGACCGGCGCCTAGCCAACCAAGGGCATATCCCTGCGCGGGTTTCAGCAATCAGCGCGGCGCGAGAGCCTGCACCGCCAAGCGCAAACCCATCGCTTGGAGCGCCGCCCGGGCGCAGCTTCGCTGCGGCAGATGGCGATCACGGCTGTAAGCGAGAGTACCTGCCGCCAAGGGTGTCATAGCAAAACACGCCTGAACAATGCGTAATGAAACTTGACGGCCGCAGTACGGTTCGGGAGTTGTTGATGATCACCTGGGTCGAACCAGCGCGGGCTTGTTCGATCTCCCCTGCTTTGGTTGTGCCGTAGCAGGCAATGTTGGCCTCTCGCTCTGCGAGCTCAATTCGCTTTGGGTCCGCTGTAAAGCTGCTCGCTGTCGTATCCGCGTTGCGTCTGGCAAGGTCGCACACCCTGGGATTGGCGACGAACGGCGGTGGGGCAGCAAAATGCTCATCTGGCGACCGTTGCGGCTGAGCCCGAGGCGTTTGTTGATTTTGATCCGCCACTGGTATCGCAGGCAGTGTGTTGGCTCCAAGGTTTTGCAACACCTTACCGTTTCGCCCACAGGGTTCATCGGAGTAGATCGTCTTGCCTTCAGGACTCAGGCATTTGTAGACATCCGCTGTGGCACCGCCGGCAAGCGAGGACGCGAACAACAAAAGTGCAATCCTCTTTTTCATTTTGCGCCCCCAAAAACCGATGACTACCTGCGTCAACTTTGCATAGTATGCCAACAAGTCCGCCATATAGATCGTTATGCATACCCGCAACGTTGCGTCAGCCCAAGCTGGTTGCGGGTGGAACAACATGCACGCCCATGCCGTTTAGGGTGATTGGTGGGTGCCATGGCCTGCTTCACTTCCCGATTGTTGCCTTTGCCGCTGGTAATCCCCACCGGTCAGAGTGGAAAGCCCCGGCAATTGCGTCGGGTTGCAAGGTACGCGCCTATGATTTTCTTTTATGCACCCCGAAACGGCCGCCCCATGACACAAGATCAGCAAGAAGCGCTTCTGACCATCGCCCTGCTTGCCGCCTTTTCTGACGGCGTCAAGGCCGAGGCCGAGCGCGCAGAGATTCGGCGAATCGCCGAGGGGTTGGCCGACGGGTTCGACGGTGCGCCCAACATTGCGCATTTGTACCAGGACGTGTTGCTCAAGCGTGTGGATGTGGCTGCGGCCGCCCGAAAGCTGAGTGACCTTGGTCAGCGCCAGTTGGCGTACGAGATGGCCGTGTCGGTGTGTGACGCCGATGGTCAGCAAAGTGCTCCGGAACGCAAGTTCCTCGCCGATCTGCGGTCTCTATTGGGGCTGGACAGTGCCCAGACGCAGGTGTTCGACACACAGGCCACTGATGTGGCTGATGCCTTGGCGACGCCGCTGACGACCGGTGCCGCGGCGTTGCAGGCGACTAACCCAGCGCCGCTTGCGGTTGTGCCAATTGATGACGCCGAGCTGGACCGCTCGATTCAAAACTACGCCCTGCTCAACGGCGCGCTGGAGTTGCTGCCGCAGTCCTGGGCGTCGATGGCCATCATTCCGCTGCAGATCAGGATGGTCTACGGTATCGGCAAGGCGCACGGCGTCACCCTGGACCAGGGGCATGTTCGCGAGTTCATTGCTGCGGCCGGCGTAGGGCTGACCTCACAATATCTGGAACAGTTCGGCCGCAAGCTGCTGGGCGGGCTGCTGGGCAAGGTCGCCGGCCGGGCAATCGGGGCGGTCGGCGGTGCGGCAACCGGAATGGCGATGTCGTTTGCCACCACCTACGCGCTGGGGCACCTGGCCAAACGCTACTATGCCAGTGGGCGGGTGATGAGTACCACGCTGTTGCGCGAAACCTATCAGGCGCTGCTCGCACCCGCGCGGGAGATGCAGGTGCGTTACCTGCCGCAAATGCAGCAGAAGGCAGCGACACTGGACGCGGCACAGGTGCTGGCGCTGGTGCGCGGGCGATAAATCCGGAACCCTGCTGCGGCAGGGTTTTTTGCTGCACAAAGCAAACGGCGCCGCAGGTGGCGGCAAAACTTCACGCCCAAGTAGCCGTTGTGGCGTATCCTTGCCAGACAATTACTGGCTACCGGTGTACCCACGCCACAAACCCATGACCATCCTTATCACCGGCGGTGCCGGCTTTATTGGCGGCAATTTCGTGCTGGATTGGCTGGCACAGTCTGACGAAACGGTCGTCAACCTCGACAAACTCACCTACGCCGGCAACCTGCAAAACCTGGCTTCGCTGGACGGCGATGCCCGCCACGTTTTCGTACACGGCGACTTTGGCGACGCTGCGCTGGTAAACCAACTGCTCGCCCGGCATCAGCCGCGTGCCGTGCTCAACTTTGCCGCCGAGTCCCACGTGGACCGCTCCATCCACGGGCCGGAGGTATTCATCCAGACGAATGTCATGGGTACGTTTGCGCTGCTGGAGTCGGTGCGCGCCTTTTGGGGCGGGTTGGCCTCGCCCGACAAGCAGGCGTTTCGCCTGTTGCATGTGTCCACCGACGAGGTGTATGGGTCGCTGGCACGGGGTGAGGCGGCGTTCACCGAAACCCACCGCTACCAGCCCAACAGCCCGTATTCCGCGTCCAAGGCGGCCAGTGACCACCTGGTGCGGGCCTACCACCATACGTACGGGCTGCCGGTGCTGACGACCAACTGCTCCAACAACTACGGACCCTTGCACTTCCCGGAAAAACTCATCCCGCTGATGATCGTCAATGCCCTGGGCGGCAAAGCGCTGCCAGTGTATGGTGATGGTC
>JAJAZK010000039.1 GCA_026785765.1 Rhodoferax sp.
CGCACATGACTGGTTGGCCGCCAATGGCTCGCATACGGCGGTACTGCTTGCAACCGCCATCGCAGGCGACGACGAAATGCATGCCCGCATCGAGCGCCATCGCGCGGATCGCGCGTTCCGCCTGCCGGGCCAGCGTGTGGTGGAGGTGCCGCGGCATCTGGGACCTGCAATCACCGAGCATTCTTCCGCCACTGCTTTGGTGTTGGTTGACTGCGTCACCATGTGGCTCACCAACTGGTTGCTGCCACAAGTACCGTACCCTGACGATACGGCAGCCGCGAGTGGTCTGGCCGACGCAACCGGCGCATTGCTGGCCGCAGTTCGTAGTGCTCCCGGGCCCGTGGTGCTGGTGGGCAATGAGATTGGCCTGGGTGTGATCCCGCTTGGTGCGCAGGTGCGCGCCTTTGTCGATGCCCTGGGGGTTCTGAATCAGGATCTGGCGCGGACCTGCGCACGCGTTACCTGGATGGTGGCAGGGCTGCCGATGACAGTCAAGGAGGCGCCATGACTCGGCGGCTGCGGTGGCGATCCATTTTGTACCTGCTGCTGCTGACCTGGCTGTTGGCCATTGGCATCGAAGCACGCGCCGTGCAGGTAGTGGATGACCGTGGCGTCACGGTGGTGTTTGCCCAGTCACCACAACGCATCGTGACGGTGTTGCCGTCGCTGACCGAAATGGTGTGCGCGCTGGGGCAGTGTCAACGCCTGGTCGGCACAGACCGGTATTCGAACTACCCGGATCCGGTACGGCGGCTGCCCAAAGTGGGTGGCGGCCTGGATCCGAATGTCGAGGCGATCGTTGCCCTCAGGCCGGACGCCGTGTTGCTGGCGACGTCGTCACCGCTCGCGGCTCGCCTGCAGTCGCTGGGCATCAAGGTAGTTGCGCTCGAGCCCAAGACGCATGCCGACGTGCAGCGTGTCTTGGGCGTGCTCGGGCAATTGCTCGATGTAACCGATGCCCGGCGTGTGTGGCAGGAAATCGACGCCGGCCTGGGTGCTGCCGCCCGCTCGCTGCCGCAGCGGGCGCGAAAACTGAGCGTCTACTTTGAGGTCAACGACGCGCCCTATGCGGCCAGTGAGGCTTCGTTCATTGGTGAGACGCTGGCGCGCCTGGGCGTGCGCAACATCGTGCCGGCGGCGCTGGGGCCATTTCCAAGGATCAATCCGGAGTTCGTGGTGCGCGCCAATCCGGATCTGATCATGGTGGGCGACTCGGGTTACGCGGAATTGGCACGGCGGCCCGGGTGGAACAATCTGGCTGCCGTGAAGGCTGGGCGCATCTGTATCTTCTCGCCAGAGCAGTCGGATGTGATGGTACGGCCTGGTCCGCGCATGGCGGATGCGGCGCGCTTCATGGCGCAGTGCCTGGCTGACAAGGCGCCATGACGCCGGCGCTTTTGCAATCCGACAAACCGGCACGGCGCGTCGGCAGTGTGGCGGCAGTGCTGCTGCTGGCTTCTGCGGCAGGTCTGTGTATTGCCATTGCGGTGGGGAGTACCGGTCTCGACAGCATTCTGATGCTGCACCAGGACCCGGTCGCGTGGCAAATCGTTGTCGATATCCGGGCGCCACGGGCGCTCGGAGCCTGGTTGGCGGGGGCTTTGCTGGGATTGGCGGGTGCCGTGGCACAGGGCTTGTTCCGCAATCCCCTGGCCGATCCCTATTTGCTGGGCAGTGCATCCGGCGCTTCCCTGGGCGTCGCGGTTGCGCTGGTCACGTCCGGCGCGGCGCCGTTTGCTGGTGAATGGCTGGTCCGGCTTGGCTTGACCGGTGCCGCATTTGTTGGTGCGGTCGCGGCCGTACTGCTGACGCTGCTGCTGGCCAGGGGCGTAGGGCACAGTTTGCGCTTGTTGCTGGCCGGCGTGGTGGTCGGTGTTGTGCTGGGCGCGCTCGGGCAACTCATTTTGCTGTTGCGGCCCGACGTGTTGCTGTCGATGCAGGCGTTCTCGCTTGGCAGTACCAGCTTTGTCGGCTGGAGCGCATGCGCCCTGATGGCTGGCGCCTGGATCGCAGGGGCGCTGGTGGCCTGGACCCTGGCATCGGTGCTCGACGGCTTGTCGCTGGGTGAAGCCACTGCAGCCAGCCTGGGGCTGCCGCTGCCGCAGTTGCGCGCCGCCTTGATCGTGGTCCTGGCATTGGCGACCGGGACCGCGGTTGCGCAGACCGGTTTGATTGCGTTCGTCGGCCTGGCCGCACCGCACCTTGTGCGCTCGATTGTCAAGACCCGGCACCAGAACTTTATCCTGCTGTCCAGCCTGGTGGGCGCGCTGCTGTTGCTGGTGGCGGATACGGTGGCGCGCTCTCTGGTGGCGCCGCAGGAGTTGCCCGTGGGCGTGCTCACCGCCGTGCTGGGCGGTGGATACCTTTTGTGGTTGCTGCAACGGCCCGCCAGCGGAGATCGCGTGTGAAGTCGCGCAGCGCGGCGCTGGCGGCACGCGGCATCGCAGCCAGCCTGGGTGGCACGCCGGTCCTGCGCGGGATTGATGTTGATCTTGCCAGCGGCTGCTGGACCAGCATCGTCGGCCCCAACGGCGCTGGCAAGTCAACCTTGCTCAAGGTGCTGGCGCATCTGTTGCCGCACGAGGGCCAGGTCACCCTGGCCGGTCGGCCGGTTGCCCAGATGCCAGCGCGCATGCGCGCCCGGCAGATCTCATGGCTTGGCCAGCACGAGACAAGCGGACTCGATCTCACCGTGTACGACGTGACCATGCTGGGTCGACTGCCGCACCAGTCCTGGCTGGCCACAGTCAGCGCGCTTGACGAGGCCGCCGTCGAGCGGGCGTTGCGAGCGACCCAGGCCTGGGA
>JAJAZK010000040.1 GCA_026785765.1 Rhodoferax sp.
GGTGGTCTGTGCGCTGCCAGACACTGACCGGACCGGCTGACCTTCCTTCGCGAGTACCCCATCGGCACTGCGACCGTAACCTGGTCTGCGTACTTTTTACATAGTCATGCGGCTTCATACGCGCTTGAGCCTACTTTGAATCAACCATCAGGAGGCATGCCGCTACTTACCACCGATACAGGCTTCTATCGTCACTACTTCGAAGGGCTACGTGTGCCCAGCCCCTGAGTGCGCGCCGAGCGCCGCCGTTGCCAGGCCCGGCAAAGCACGGCGCGAAGCGCGCTGTTTTCCCGACCCTCGGCAGCCCTACTTCCGCTTGATCACCAGCAGGACGATACCGACCAACAGCACACCGGCACTCACGATCAACGGCACGCTGACGGTCTCGCGCTCCTGCACCTTGAGCTCGAGCGGGCCCAACTTCAAGCCGGTCGTCTGCCTGGTATAGCTGAATCCGCCATACGCCAGGCCGAGGACGCCGGCGACGATCAGGACAATGGCAATCATGCGCGTGGGATTCATGGTGGATGCTCCTTTTGGGTACGGATAAGATGTGAATGAAGACCTGATCGAGCGCGACAGCTTACGGCGTGGACGGGCGCTGGCGCAGCGTCTCGATGCAAAAGGCCGAGAGTTCCTGGAGCGCGCGCTGCACCGCCGCATTCGCGGCAACGACGCCGCCATACGGATCCTGCGACGCCGACTCCACTACGCTATCAATCTCGCGCCAGCCCAGCACACGGCGCGTGCGGTCCTCCACCAGCGTGGCACGCAAGGTAAAACGTACCCGGCTGGGTTGCAGCTGGAACTCGTGCTGAAGGCGCACCAGTTCGGTGTCCAGACGCAGGTCGCCGGCGGCCGCACCGGAGGTGATGCTGACGGCGCGAAACGCGCCATTGCGCTCCATCGCGGAAACCAACAGAGCCCCGAGCATGCGCGCTGGTGTATCCACCCACTCGCTGTGCGCGAAATAGGCAATCGCATGCGGCTCGCGGGTATAGATGATGCGGGGGCTGTCAAACCCTGCCGCCGCGCGGGTTGGCGCTACCAGCAGGGTTGGCGCCGACGCCGGCGGCGGCAGCGCCGCGGCAGTGGAAGCGCCGGCGGCGTCCAGCGAATAGAAAGCGGGCGCAACCGCATTCTTCGGGCCAAGGACGCTGCAGCCCGTCAACACGCGCACAGCAGCGCCAGCAGGGTGGCCTTCATGGCGCGCTCCCCACTTCGCCCGGCCCGAGCGGCACTGGTTTGCGGCCAAACAAGAGGCCGCGTGGGTCACGTTCGGTCTGCTCGCTGAGGCGGCGCAACGAGCCCGACAACGCAGACAACTCGCCCATCAGGCGTTCGAGTTCCGGCAGGGTCTGGGCGCTGATGCGCTTCACATCCGCCCCCACGGTATCGATCGTTTTGCCTGCACTGGTGCTGGTCAGCGCCACCGAGTCGCCCATCTTCTCCACCGCATCCGCGCTGCGGCCCACGCGTTCGAGCACGGGGTCAAGACGCGCGCTGGCCTGGGCGCTGTTGCCGAGTGTGCGGGCCGCATCGACGATGCCGCGGTCGATCAGGGCATTACGCGCGGCGACCGTGCGCGCAACCGCGGCGATATCGGCCATTGCCGACGTGAACGCGGTGCGGTTTCCCTCGCTGAGAAAGGCATTGATGCCGCTGGAGGTGTCATCGAGCTTGGCCAATAACGTCGTCAGCACGTTCTCCAGACGTGCAGCGAGCGACGGCCTGGTCTGGATCACCGGGTAACGATTCGGCGGCACCGCACGCAGCATCGGTGACTCAGCGGTGCCGCCGCTGAGCTCCACATAGGCGATGCCGGTGAGTCCCTGGGTTTTCAGGATGGCCACCGTGTTCTCCTTGATGGGGGTGCCGCGTTCGATCTCGAACAGCAGGGTCACGTGCTGCGGGTTGTTGGCGTCGAGTGTTATCTGTCGCACCTTGCCGACATCCACTCCGTTGTACTTCACCGGCGCATTCAGGTTCAAGCCCGCCACCGACTCGTCCTCCATCGCCTGGTACAGGTCGTAATGGGTCCTGAAAGCGCCGCCGGAGGCGAGCCACAATATGCCCGCCAACAGCACTGCGGCGAGCACCAGCACAAAGGCACCGACCAGCGGCAGGTTCACTTTGTTTTCCATGGCTCCTCCAAAACAAGGCGGCTCGCCCCGGCGTCTGGCGCGGAGTGCGCCTGCTGCGCCGAGCGTCCGCGTGCGCCGGTAAAAAAGGGCGACACGGCCGCATCGTCCAAGGCGGACAGTTCCGCCATCGTGCCGATGGCTTGCACCCGTCCGTTGGCGAGCACCGCCACCCGGTCTGCGACCTGCCACAGCAGGTCGAGGTCGTGCGTGATCATCACAATCGTCAGGCCGAACAGGTCGCGCAGGCGCACCACGAGTTCGTCCACGCCAGCGGCGCTGTCCGGATCCAGCCCGGCGGTGGGCTCGTCCAGAAACAACAGTTCGGGATCGAGCGCCAGGGCGCGTGCCAGCGAGGCACGTTTCATCATGCCGCCACTCAACTCCGACGGGTACTGCGCGCCTACCTCCGCTTTGAGGCCGGCCATCTCGATCTTCGAGCCGGCGATGGCGTCGATCAGTCCCGTATCCAGCGTGGTGTGTTCGCGCAGCGGCAAGCCGACGTTTTCCAGCACCGTGAGCGAGCCAAACAAGCCGCCATGCTGGAACATCACGCCCCAGCGCTGGCGCAGCGCCAATGCGTCGTCTTCCGCCAGGTCACCCAGCTCCTGGCCCAGCACGCGAATGGTGCCGGCATCGGGCCGGTGCAGCAGGATCATCTCGCGCAGCAGCGTGGATTTGCCGGATCCACTGCCTCCGATGACCGCGAAGATTTCCTTGCGCTGCACCGCCAGATCGATGTGCTCATGTACGACTTTGGCACCGAAGCGCGTTGCGACAGCGTGCATTTCGAGCACTGGTTCGGTGGTAGCGCAAGACGCTGTCATGTCACAGGTCCAGCAAGCTGAAGGCAACCGAGAACAGGGCGTCGGCCACAATCACCAGGAAGATGCCCTGCACTACGCTGCGCGTAGTCTGGCGCCCCACACTGTCGGCACCACCGCGCGTACGCAAGCCCTGGAAACAACCCACCATCGCGATGATGGCCGCAAACACCGGTGCCTTGCCAACACCCAGCAGCAGTGTGGTCACACTGATCGCCTTGGTAAACCGGTCCAGGAAGTCATCAAAGCCGACGCCGAGTTGGGCGGCTGCCATGACCATGCCGCCAAATACGCCAAGCACGTCAGCGAACACGGTGAGCAGGGGCAGCGCCACCATCAGCGCAATCACCTTGGGCAGCACCAGCAACTCGATCGGCGCGATGCCGATAGTGCGCATCGCGTCGATCTCTTCCGTCACCGCCATGGTGCCGATCTGCGCAGCATAGGCTGAACCCGAGCGCCCGGCAATGATGATGGCCGTCATCAGCGGCGCAAACTCGCGCAGCATGGACA
>JAJAZK010000041.1 GCA_026785765.1 Rhodoferax sp.
ATGAGCGCCGCCGGGCCGCTCCCAAGGCGCTCGCTACCGCAGCCGTCAGGCGAAGGTACTCCAGTTCACGCGCCGACGCCCCCGCTGGACACCCGGCTGCACCAGATGCTGCGCAGTGGCCAGCGCCTGCGCGGCGTCTTCAACGGAATCCCGTCGCCCGCCATTGTCGAGATGTGCGCCTTTGCCGGTTTCGACTTTCTGGTGATCGACAACGAACACGGCAGCGCCAGCATCGAGACCACCGAGCATATGCTGCGTGCGGCGCGTGCCAGCAACCTGCCCGCGCTGGTACGCTGCCTGGAGCACGACATTGCACGCACGCTCGATATCGGTGCCGGTGGCCTGCAGATTCCCATGGTTGACACAGCGGTGCATGCGGCCGACCTGGTACGGCGCGTCAAGTACCCGTTGCCCAGGGGGGCGGCTGGCATCAGCGGCCAGCGCGGCAGTGCCTTCTCTGGCAGGGCGGCAGGATACGGGGCGTTTGGCGGGCCGGCGCATACGCAGCGCAGCAACGAAGGCATCGTGCTGGTGGTGATGATCGAGACCGCGCAAGGGGTAGCCAATGCGGCCGAGATCGCGGCCGTCGAGGGTGTCGACGCCGTCTTCGTCGGCCCGAATGACCTGGCGCACAACCTGGGCTGCGAGAACCGCTGGAATGAGCCTGTTGTGCAAACGGCGATCGAGCAGACCCTGCGCGCGGTGGCTGCGGCCGGCAAGTGCCCCGGCATCCTGGCACTCACGCCGCAGGACGAAGACCGTTATGCCGCCTGGGGCGCGCGCTACTTCGCGTCGGTCAGCACCGGTATCATCACCAAGGCCCTGCAAGAAGCCGCGCAAGGGGGGCGTGCGCAGCTGAACTATTGACCCACCGCCCCACCGACCGACCACCAGGAGCCTGCCCCGCCATGCCAGATACCGACGATGCGCGGCGCGCCTACTGGACACAGCAGTTCGAGGACGCGTACCACTTCATGTTCGACCATATCCTGCCCTACCCGGTGCAGGAGTGTGGTGAGCCATTCGTGTCACTGCCCGAGGCCGCCACCGCTGCCGGTGTCGAGGTGTTGTTCTCCGGCGCGCCCCATGTGCTGGGGCTGCAGCGCCTGTTTTACCTGCGCGAAGGCCAGATCGAGGGGTTCGTGGGTGCGGCGCGCGAGATGAACCAGCGTGGCTGGATTTTGCGGGTCGAGGACGGGTTTCGCACGCGCGCGATCCAGAAGCATCTGGGCCGCACGCCGACGGTTTTTGACACGATTCTGCGCAGTGTCATGTGGGAGCTGCGTGGCGAGGTTCCTTCGGCGGAATTCATGTTCCGCCGCTGTTCCGCAATGGTGGCGACCGTACCCAAGTTCGGAACCCATATGTCGGGCAGCGCAATTGACATCTCTGTGGTCTGGCGCGAGAACCCGGCGCACGAGGTGGACCGTGGTGCGCCTTACATCGAGATGTCGGCCCTGACTCCGATGGACTCTCCGTTTGTGTCGTCGCAGGCGCAACACAATCGCCGCGAGATCAGCGCGTTGATGCTGCGTCACGGGTTTGTCGCCTATCCCTGGGAGTTCTGGCACTACTCCAGCGGGGACGCCTATGACCAGTTCCTGCGGCGTACCGGCAAGCCGGCAATTTACGGTGCGGTGGACTGGGACCCGGTGGGCAACCAGGTTTCGCCCATCGACGATCCGGCCCAGCCGCTGAACTCCGAAGCGGAAGTGCGCCTTGAGATTGACGCGGCGTTGCGTCGCCTCGCGGCAGCCTGACAGAATCGGGGCTTCTCTGCCCTTTGATCCATGACACCCGAACTTGCCCAGAAGCTCACTGCAGCGGTTGACCGTATGCCAGCTTTTCCCAAGAGTGTGCAGCGCATACTGCAACTCACCAGCGACGTCAACTGCTCGCCCAAGGAACTGGTACAGGTGATCGACAAGGACCCGGTGGTGACGGTGAAGATCCTCAAGGTCGTGAATTCCGCGTATTACAACCTGCCGCGCCAGATCACCTCGGTCAACCATGCGGTGGTGCACTTGGGGATGAACTCGATCAAAAACCTGGCCCTGAGCATCGCCGCCGTCGGCATGTTGCCTGCCACCAATGCCGCCGGATTCGACGCACACCAGTACCTGCTGCATTCCCTGTCCACCGGCGGTATCGCCAAGCGGCTGGCGCAGCGGCTCGGCTCGGTGGACCCGATGGACGGCTTCATCGCCGGTTTGCTGCACGACTTTGGCAAGGCGGTGTTTGCGCAGTTCATGCCGTCGCAGTTTCGTGCAGCGCTCGAACGGTGCGCGCAGGATCAGAGTTCCCTGCACGAAGCGCTGCACGATATTGCCGGTGCCGACCATGCGGTGGTGGGGGCGATGCTGGTGGAGAAATGGCGTTTTGCGCCACAACTGGTGGAGGCAATCCGGCACCAGCATGGGCCCGATGTGCCCGACACCGACATGGTGGCCTGCCTGTTTGCCGCCAACCAGGCGGCGAAGCGCCTGAAGTTCGGTTATGCCGGCAATCCGCTGGTGGAAGAACTGCCGCCGGCACTGGCGCAGCGCCTGGGCGGTACGCTGGACGAAGTGATTGTGTCGCTGGGTGACCTGACCTTGGTCTTGGAAGAGGCCACGCTGTTTGCCAAGCTGTAGCGTGTGCCCCTGTGCGCCCTGAGCACGCGGGCGCCATGCACCCAGGCCATGGCCGACGCCAACCAGACCCATGGGCACTCTGCGCACGCGGGCGCCATGCCTGGCCGGCAAGGCTATTCCTGCGAGGGCAGTGGCGGCAGTGATCGCAGATAGACGACGATTGCCGAAAGATCGTCTGGCGTCAGCCGACTGGTGCTGTTTGTGATCACTTCGCCCATGGGCTCGCCCGCAATGTCGCCGCCTGGTGTCAATCCGGTCAGCAGGTACTCTTTCAGACCTGCATCGGTCCACTTCTTCAGTCGCGTCGGCGTCAGGTTGGGAACCTTCCCTTCGGGCACTTTGCCGCCTGCCAGCAATCGGTCGGACTTGGGGCCACCGAGGAAATTGCGCGGTGTGTGGCATTCGCCGCAATGTCCGAGGGCGCGCACCAGGTAGGAGCCGCGTGCCACGCTGGCGCCGGTCGGTGCATTGCTGAGTGCCGGCGCCGCCGTAAAAAACAACCATTTCCAGACTGCCACAAGCGGGCGCCAGCTGAAGGGGAAGCGCAGCGCGTGCTCCTGGTTGGCCCGGTTGGTCGCCGGCAGGCTGCGCAAATAGACCCACAGATCGCGCACATCGGTGTCGGACATACCGGTAAAAGAGGGGTAGGGAAACGCCGGGAAATAATGCGACCCGTCGCGCCGCTCGCCGCGGCGCACCGCGCGACGGACCTCCTCCTCGGACCAGGCGCCCAGCCCGGTGTCGCGATGGGGGGTGATGTTGGGCCCGTAAAAAACTCCGAACGGTGTCTCCAGCGCGCGGCCGCCCGCAAACGGCACCGATCCGGCTTTGGTATCGGTGTGGCAACCCATGCAACCGGCGGCCTTGGCAATGTATTCGCCCGCGACCCGGTTGCCTTGGGCATGGACGGACGCAAAACCCAGTGCCAGGAGGATGGCAACCACGAACGGTGCGGGTCTGCTCCATGTGCACAAGGCGCCCAGCCGCCACCTTGGCAGCCTGTAGGCCTTTGGGTTGGGCCCGGGTTGGGATGGCAAAGCGCGGCTGGGTTGCCGGGCTGCGGCAGCGGCGGGCGCAACAATCTTTGCAGATTGATAACCGGGCCGGGTTGAGATGTTCACTTGAGCTGTCCTGACCTGAAGCTGATGGTGCGAGTATGGGCCGGGTCGAAAGTTCGGAGCAAGGCCCGCAATGTTCGTCAGTCCAATTTGTATTCTGTCAAACTTCCTGATCGCTCCGATGCCGTGATATCCCGGTGCAGGCAATGTGCACTTCCTAAGTGTTTTCCCTAGTCTGCAGGTACAGCGCTGAACTTCGTTGGCATGACACACTCCACCAGTCTGTAAAACCATACCACCCGAAAGGAACATGATGAAAATAGTTGCGACGCTCACGCTGGCTGCTGCCGCCATCACCATGGCTGCTCCGGCACAAGCCCAGTTTGCCAAACCGGAAGACGCAATCAAGTACCGCAAGTCGGCATTGACGGTGATGTCAACGCACTTTGGACGCGTCGGTGCCATGGTGGCGGGCCGGGTGCCATTCGATGCAACCGCCGCAGCGAGTAACGCAGCCATTGCAGAGTCCATGTCGAAGCTGCCTTGGCCGGCCTTCGTTGAGGGTTCCGGCGTGGGCGATACCAAGGCAAGGCCGGAAATCTGGAGTGATGCTGCCAAGTTCAAAGCCGCCAACGAGAAGATGCAAGCGGCCATGAGCAACCTGGCGACGGTCGCCAAGGGTGGCAACCTCGACGCCATCAAGACCGCATTCGGTCCAGCAGGAGCTACCTGCAAGGCTTGCCACGACGACTTCCGCAAGGAGTGAGTCGGATCCGCAACTGCGTGTGTGGCAGTTGCGCGGTGCTGTTGTTACCCAAGGCTGGCCTTCGTGCCAGCTTTTTTTTGCGCGGTCAGCCAGGGCACAAAGCGCTGGTGCCAGGCGTCTGGCAACCATTGGCGAAACAGTACTTGTTCCTCGCGGTAGAACCGCCCCAGCCAGGTCGCCGCTTCCAGCACCGGTGCGTCGATCAGCCTGGCGTCGCTGCCGGCCGGGGCACTCAGATAGCCGTAACTGGCTGCTGCTCCATCGGGCAGTCGACAGGTGCCGAGCGTTTCCAGTATTCGTAACGCGCCCCCGGTGTGGTGTGCCAGTTGGAACACCAGCCAGAACCCGGCGCTCTGCAGGGCTGGCGGCAAACTGGTTCGACGCGCAAACAGGCGGTCGAGGAAGGCAGTGCGGCGAAACAGGCAGGCAGACATGGGTGGCGCCACCCAGTCGCGCAGGCCGGTGGCCAGCGGTGGCACTTGTTGCAGTGGCTGTTTCCAGGCGCCGCTGTTGCGAAAGACGTCGGCACTCACCAGAGAGCCCTGTTGGCTGGCCAGACGCACATCGCTGCAACTCACTGCCACTAGCGGGCCGTGCTGGCGCAGGTAGATGTGGCGTTCGACGAACTCGCGGTCCAGTTGGTCTCCCAATCGAACAAAGACAATGTATTCACCAATGCCGGTCTCGTATGCCTGGGCGATTTGCTGTAGTTCCGTTGCCGCGTCGTCTGACTGGTTGCTCGTGATCTGAACGGCGCCATTCGATTGCAGCACTTTGTCGGGGCTTGTTTCTTCAAGCAAGGCCAATTGCACCAGTGGCCGCTTCAGGGCGCGTGACGTGGGCAATTGCCGGTTCAAATGCTCGAGTTGGCGCAAGTAACTCAAAGCAGACGCACGCTTTTCCCCGGAGAGCGATAAACCGTCGACCCATAACTCAAGGAAGCGCAGGGTCTTTGGAGCGCGGACTTTGGGATCGAAGCGCGGGATGTAGCGCCCGTCAACCAGAGTTGCGAACTCGTTGTTCTGGTGAATCCGGTACGCTGCGAGCGGTTCGCGCAGGTAGTGCACGCAACCTGCCTTGAACAATGCAGTAGGACACAGGATGCCGTCCACGCCGAGCCTGAAGTCGAACCCGGGGATCGCGTTCAGGCACTCAAGTGCCAGCGTACGCTCCAGCACCATGCCGGCAGGGATTGAAAAGGGGAAATGCCGTGGAGCGTGGTTCAGTGTGAAGCGGTCGGGCAAGGCGTGAATACCCACCAGCTCGAACCAGGTCTGCTTCTGACGTTGCGGCTCTGCGCCGCTGATGTCATCGAGCGCCAGGTCATGGCAGAGGAATAGCGGGTCGGGCAGGCTCCCCAGCGACTCGATGTGGGCGGCCAGTCGCGCCAGCTTGTGCGGCATGAATAAATCGTCCGAATCAAGCAGGCAGACGTAGTCCCCTGTGGCGACGCGCACACCCGCGGCCACCGCTGCTGTTTGACCACGGTTCTCCTGAAAGACGGCCAGAAAGCGTGTGTCATTGACAAATGCATCGTAGACCGCTGGCGACCCATCCGTAGATCCATCATCCACCACGATCACTTGCACCTTGTCCTTCGGGTAGTCCTGGTCCAGCGCGCTCTGGATCGCCTCTCCAACAAATCGTGCGTAGTTGTAGTTGCAGATCACCACCGAAAAGGTGGGCAGCCCGGTCATGGCAACACCTTGTGCAGCTGCGCCTCGCAGCGGTCTGCCGCTTGGCGGATCGTCGTTGCCTGGTCATACCCCGCATGGCTCGCGGCAAAGGCCAGCGCTGCTTTTGACAAGCTGGCGTCGCCAAGGGCTTTTTTCAACAGACGCGGCAGCTGCGCCAGGGCCTCTGGCATGACGGCGCTTGCCGCGCCCAGGTCCGTCAGGCGCCTTGCGGCCATGCTTTGCTCCATGTGCATCGGCAGCAGCAGCAGCGGTTTGCCAGCCAGCAGCATCGCTGCCGTGGTACCCCCGCCTCCATGGCACACCGCCAGGTCACACTGCGACGCCATCTGGGCCATGCTCAGTGGCTCGACCGAGAACGCCATGTTGGCCGAGGTGAAACGCTGCATCGTCTGGCGCGCCAGGCCGCTGGCATGGACCAGTACCCGTGCTTTGGACCCATGCAGGGCGGCCAACACCTGCTCCAGGCCGCTGTACCCGGCTTTGAGGTAGGCAAAGACCCTCTGTCCGTCGGAACCGGGCCAGGCCAGCTCGAAGCCTTGGCCCAATGAGAAGATCGGCCCCAGCCAATCCTGCGTAGCGCGGTGCGGGTAATGGTCGAGTTCGGAAAAACCGCAAAACAGGCTGTCTTCGCACTGCATAAGGTCGGCCAGCCCGACGAGTGGCGGTGCATCCAGGGCTTGCAGCACCCGGTTGGCATTTGCCACCGCGTTTTGCTCCGAGTCGTGCAGGCGTGCCATGTTTTCCTTCTGCCACCAACGGAAATGCGGTATCGGGCGTTCGACAGGTGGGATGCAGAATCCGTCGCCAAAATTCACCCTGGGTATGCCCAGGTGGCGCGTCGCCAACAACGCCGTCGGTGCATGGTCGAGCACCAGCAATTGCGGTTGCAGGACGCCCACCAGATTGCCCCAAGCGCGGCAGATACCCGTCAAGGCCCGCGCGTTGAGAAAGCCAAAACGCATCAGCAACTCGGCGTAGCTGATGGGGTCGGGCAGGTTCGTGACCTGGCCCAGCCACAAGGGGGCCTGGAAGCTGCGCAACTGGTGCGGCGCAAGAATGGCTTCGGCGCCCAGCAGGTCGCGCACCGCGAACAACGGCTCGTGCCCGCGTGCTGCGAGTTCCCTTGCCACCGGCAGCAAGCGCGCGAGGTGGCCATAGTCGCCGCCAAGCTCCCATGCGAAGAGGATTCGTGCCATGGGTTGAGCATACCAAGGCAGGCACGCCGGAAACAGAAAAGGCACCTCGCGGTGCCTTTTTCCCAGTGCCAAGATTGGCGCGTCAAGCCTTGTCGCGGCTCTTTCGTCGCCGCGTCGCGGCCAGGCCTGCCAGTGCGATGCCCAGCAGGGCAAGCGAACCTGGCTCGGGAACTGCATTGGTCGATGTGACTGAAAAATCCGCCGTGGTTCGGTCGCTGGGGCTGCCAAAACCAAATTGCGGGCCGTTGAAGGGATCGCCAGACCGCGCTATGGCCATTCCGGGGAAAGTTATGGTCTGTTGGCAAAAAGGACCTTCAACTCCGATGGCATTTGCATTAAGCGCCAGTACTGGGTTCGGTGGATTGACTGCGCAACCGTAGAACTCTGTCGATGATCCGTAACCCCCGGGGGAAGCGCTCAGGTTGCCCGAAACGGTCGCGATGATGTCGTAGTCCAAAGTGAAGCTCTCACCCGCTGCGATCAAGCCCATATTCACGTTGTACAGGCCTCCGCTGTCGGAAGCGTTGCCTACGCCGGCGCAAGTCATGTAAGGAGACAGTGATCCAAAATCGTCCGTGGCGCAAGTTGCGGCCAAGGTAGTCGTCTGGGTGATAGTGGTCTTGCTGCGTGCCACGTCCGTGCCATTTTTCTTGACCCGCAGCATCAGCTCTGCAAAGCCCATCCCTGCGCCGGTGATTTCCAACTCGCCTTGGGAAACATTGAAGGCGAAGTTGTAAATCTGGTCGACAAGCGTGTTGTTTTTGAATGTCTGGCTGTATTTGGAAAATGTTGTCGCGTAGAAGTCGCCCTCACCTGAGGCGCGCGCGCCAAAATACGTCGGGTTTGCGGTAAAGCCATAGGTGTGGAAAAATGCGTTGCTGGCGCCGGTTTGCTGGTACAGGTAGAGGTCAGCGCCACTAACTGTGGAATAAATGGTGGCCGGAGGCACCAGCATTCCGTTGACTATTGGGTTGGGTTTGACGCCGTTTGAATAAATGCCACCGAGCGAATATTCAGCATCCAGCGTAATGTTGCCGTACACGACTGGAGCCGCGAACGAGGTGGCCGACAAGCTGCCTAGCAATATGGCAATTGCGAGCGAGACAGGACGGGGTTGGATAAGACTTTGTTTCATTGGTATCTCCCTGAGTCAACACAAGATTCGATTTGAATCAGTGCTAAAAGTGCAAGTTTGGTGCCAACAGCCCCTTCGCTCTAAGGATCAAGGACTTAGGGCAACTTTTATGACCCGACCGACACCAAGTGTAAAAAATTGCGACAGGTCTCGGGGTGAATTTCGGCATCATCCTGGCTGCCGAGTCAGCTGCCCGGACTGCCCCTATCAGGCCGACTCCGCCACGAGAAACCCACCCGACTGGTGCCGCCACAGTTCACTGTAATGGCCGCCTGCGGCCAGCAGCTCGTCGTGTGAGCCGGACTCGACGATACGTCCCTCGTCGAGCACGATGAGCCTATCCAGCCGGGCGATGGTGGACAGGCGGTGCGCGATGGCGATCACGGTTTTGCCGTCCATCAGGCCCAGCAGTTGCTCCTGTATCGCCTGCTCGACTTCGCTGTCGAGCGCCGAGGTGGCTTCGTCCAGCACGAGAATCGGCGCGTCCTTGAGCACCACGCGCGCAATCGCAATGCGCTGGCGCTGGCCGCCGGAGAGTTTGACGCCACGCTCGCCGACCTGCGCGTCAAAACCCTCGCGCCCCTTCCAGTCGCGTAAATCCCGCACAAAGTCGCTGGCTTGCGCGGTGCGCGCCGCAGCCATCACCTCGGCCATGCTGGCGTCCGGCTTGCCATACCGGATGTTGGCGGCTATCGAGCGGTGCAGCAGCGAAGTGTCCTGCGTCACCATGCCGATCTGCGCGCGTACGCTGTCTTGCGTTGCCAGAGCGATGTCCTGCCCGTCGATCAGGATGCGGCCGCTGGAGACCTCGAAGAACCGCAGCAACAGGTTGACCAGGGTGGATTTGCCGGCGCCGGAGCGGCCGATCAGGCCGATGCGCTCGCCCGGGCGGATTGTGAGGTTGATGTCGCGCAGTACCGGGCGCAGCGGGTCGTAGGCAAAACTCAGGTGTTCGAAGCGGATTTCGCCGCGCGGCACCTCCAGCGGCTGGGCGGCCGGGTGGTCGAGCATGCGGTGCGGCACGGCAATGGTCTCCATGCCTTCCTGCACGACGCCGACGTTTTCGAAGATGCCGGCCACTTCCCACGAGACCCATCCGGCGGCACTGGTGATTTGCCAGGCCAGTGGCAATGCCATGGCGAAAACACCGACTTCAAGGCGATTCGCCTGCCACAGATACAAGCCGACCCAGGCCGTGGCTACCAGTAGCAAGGCGTTCAGTATCCACAAACTGCAGATGAACTGGGTGACGAGGCGCATGTGGCGCGCCATTGCGTCCTTGTGTGACTCGATCACGTCTTGCACATACCGGTCTTCGTCGCTCGGGCGCGCGAACAGCTTGACGGTGAGGATGTTGGTATAGGTGTCGACCACCCGCGCCACGACCCGCGAGCGCACCTCGGAGCTGGCCTTGGCCATATCGCGCATGCGCGGCACAAAGTAACGCAGGAAAAGCACGTACCCCGCAAACCAGCATACGGTGGGCAGGGCCAGCCGCCAGTCGGCCAACCACAACTGGACGTTGGTGGTCAGGCGGTAGACGACGATGTACCAGAC
>JAJAZK010000042.1 GCA_026785765.1 Rhodoferax sp.
GTGTAGTTGCGCACATGGCCCATGTGCAACTTGCCGCTGGGGTAGGGCAGCATCGAACAGGCGTAGAACTTTTTGCGGCCCGGATCTTCCGTGACCCGGTAGACGTCGCGCTCCGTCCATTGCTGCTGGGCGGACTGTTCTACTGCATGGTGATCGAATGGTTCGTGCATGGAGTGGGAAAAGGCGGCGCAAATGCCGCATCTGGCGATTCTAGGCGTGGCCCGGGGGCCTAGCGTTGTACGGCCCCGGGCTCCGCAACAAACCCGATGCGGTTCAGGCCGGCTTTCTGTGCCACACCCATGACCTCGACGACGCGCCCATAGGGCAACGCCTGGTCGGCGCGCAATTGCACCTCGGTGTCGGGGTTCTGCGCCGCAATGCGGGTCAGCTGGCGGGCCAGTTCCGGCAGGTCCAGCGCCTTGTCCTGCAAATATGTCTGTCCGGATCGATCGACCACCAATGAAACAAAACGCGGGGTGTCGATTGGCGTGGCGGCGTCTGTTTTCGGCAGGTCCAGGCGAATCGAACTTGCCAGCAAGGGTGCAGTGATAATGAAGATCACCACCAGCACCAGCATCACGTCGATCAGCGGCGTCATGTTGATGTCGCTCATCGGTTCCGCGGCCAGCGGGCGCTCCAGGCGGCCAAACGCCATGCTTCATTCCCCTCCTGTGTGCACCGGCCGACTGAGCAGCAGGTCGCGCAGGTCACGTGCAAATCCTTCCAGGTCCGCTTCTATGCGCGAGATGGAGCGGCCAAGTACGTTGTAGGCCAATACCGCGGGAATTGCCACGGCAAGGCCGGCGGCGGTCATGATCAGGGCCTCGCCCACCGGTCCGGAGATCTTGTCGATGGTGATCTGCCCGGCTTCGGAAATGCCGATGAGCGCGTGGTAGATACCCCAGACCGTGCCCAGCAGGCCTACAAACGGTGCCGTCGCGCCGACCGTGGCCAGCAGCACCTGCCCGTACTGGAGTTTGCGCAGTACCGCGTGCAGCGCTTGGCGCAGGACGCGCGTCAACTGCGCCGAAGCGTCACCGGCATTCGCCAGGGTGCCAGAACCACCACCCTGGGTGGCCGTGATCAAGGGCGTCAGCAAGGCCTCGCGGTCAAAGGCGGCGACCTTGCGCTGCCCGTCCTGTACGCTGTGGGACTGCCAGAAGGCGGCGGTGCTGCGCTCAACATCCACACTGGCTCGTTGCACCAACCAGGCTTTCCAGAGAATCACGACCCAGCTGCTGATGGACATCAGTAACAACACGACCGCCACCAGTCGGCTGACGAGGTCGCCGGACAACAGCAACTGGAAGACACTCATGCGAGGGAAGTGGCGTCGGCGCGGCCCAGGCCCAACACGTCGAACATGTCGAACAGCCCGTCTTTGCGCCCCGCCAGGAAACGCGCCGCGCGCAAGCTGCCTTGGGCATAGGTGGCGCGACTGGACGATTTGTGGGTGATCTCTATGCGCTCTCCGGTGCCAGCGAACAACACTGTGTGGTCGCCCACGATGTCGCCGCCGCGGATGCTGGCGAACCCGATCGACGACGGGTCGCGTTCGCCGGTGACGCCCTGGCGGTCATACACGGCGCAGTGTTTGAGCTCGCGGCCCAGAGCGGCGGCGATGACTTCACCCATCTTGAGCGCCGTACCGGACGGCGCATCCACCTTGTGGCGGTGATGGGCTTCGACGATCTCAATGTCAAAGCCGGTCGACAGGGCGCGTGCGGCCATCTGCAACAGCATGAGCGTCACGTTGACGCCAACACTCATGTTGGGGGCCATGACGATAGCGATGCCTTCTGCCGCAGCGCGTACTGCGTCTTTTTGCTGCTCGCTGAAGCCGGTGGTGCCGATCACCAGGTTGATACCAAGCGCGCTGCAGGACTGCAGATGCGCCAAGGTGCCTTCGGGGCGGGTGAAGTCGATCAGGACGTCGCTACCCTGGAGGCCGGCGCGCAGGTCGGCGGTGATGGACACGCCACTGCTGTGGCCCATGAAGGCACAGGCGTCGGTGCCTATGGCGGTGCTGCCAGCCATGTCGAGCGCACCCGAGAGCACACAGTCGTCGGCCGCGCGTATGGCTTCGATCAGCATCTGGCCCATGCGGCCGGACGCACCAGCGACACAGATGCGGTGCGGAGGGTGGAATGTCATCGGCAAGGTCCCGTCGCTGCCCAGGACCTGCTCAGGGTGTGCTGGTTTCGAGCGGCGGGTAACTGGCGGGCAGGGGCGGCAAAACGCGCGGCTCGGCTGCCTTGGCCGGTACCGGGAACTTCTTCAGCGCCTCTTCGCTGGCTTCCAGTATTGGCACTTTGCCACTGTTGGCGCGCCCGGCCAGGGTAGCGACGAACTCGGCTTCGGTTGGAAGCTGGTCGGCTTCGACGCGCTCGATCTGGTCGTTCTTGAAGAACACAGCTACCTTGCGCAGTTGGGTCGGCTCGCCCTTGCGCTTGAACGAGAACACATAGTCCCAGCGGTCGGCGTGAAACACGCTTTGCAGCAAGGGTGTGCCCAAAAGCTCGCGCACGGCCTGGCGACCCATGCCGGCTTTCAGCGACTGGACCTGTTCGCTGGATACAAAATTGCCCTGCACCACCTCGATCTGGTAAGGCGACACCACACTGGCCAGACGCAGGCTGGCGCCATCGAACCCGGAACAGGCCGCCAGGGCCGCGCACAGAATCAAACCGACGCCGACGCGGATAGGTGCAGAAGATGAGGCGGACATGGACAAATGCATAGCGATATGATGCTGTCATTGTAGCCGTCGAGCCATTGTCGGCTCCTGTGCCACAGAGGAAGAACCGGGCCATGGCGAATATCGACGAACTCAAGAACACCGGGCTCAAGGCGACCTTGCCGCGTTTGAAGATCCTGGAGATTTTCCAGAAGGGGGCGCAGCGCCACATGACCGCCGAAGACGTGTTTCGGGTGTTGCTGGGCGAACGCTCGGACGTAGGGCTTGCCACTGTGTACCGGGTGTTGACGCAGTTTGAACAGGCCGGCATTCTCAGCCGCAGCCATTTTGAGGGTGGCAAGGCGGTTTACGAACTCAATGAAGGTCAGCACCACGACCATCTGGTCTGCCTCGATTGTGGACGTGTCGAAGAGTTCTATGACGCGGAGATCGAGCGACGCCAGCACGCAGTCGCAAAAACCAAGGGTTTCATCATTGCGGACCATGCACTGAGCCTGTACGCCAACTGCACCACAGAAAAATGCCCGAATCGGCCTGTAGGCCAACGGGTGCACGCCTAGCGCACGGCACGCTGGTGCGTCAGTTCCTGCTGGTCAGACTGCCGGGCTGGGACGGACTCTCCATCGCCTTGTGGTGCCGTTCCACGAATTCCTTGTAGGTATCGATTCCGCGCAACTGCAAGATGGTATTGCGTACCGCCGCCTCCACCAGCACCGCAATATTGCGCCCCGCCACCACCTGAATCACCACCTTGAGCACTGGAATGCCCAGGATGTCCTGCGTCAACGGCTCATAGGGGATACGTTCGTACTCGCGCTCGAGGGTTTCGCGCCGCACCAGATGCACGATCAGCTTGAGCCGGATCTTGCGCCGTACTGCGGTTTCACCAAAGATGGCGCGGATATCGAGCAGGCCGATACCGCGCACCTCCAGCAGGTTTTGCAGCAAATCGGGGCAACGGCCCTGGATCGTGGTCTGGTTGGTCCGGTACAAATCCACCGCATCGTCTGCCACCAGACCGTTGCCACGCGATATCAGTTCCAGCCCAAGCTCGCTCTTGCCCAGGCCGGACTCGCCCGTGATCAGCACGCCCAGGCCCAGGATGTCCATCAGGACGCCATGCATCGACGTACGATCAGCGAAGTGTTTGGACAGGTACGCGCGCAAAACGTCGATCACGAATGCGGACGACGCGGCCGTGGCGAACATTGGTATCTGGGCGCGTTCACACATCGACAGCAGGGCGGCGGGTGCGGTTTGCCCGTCCGCGAGCACCAGTACCGGCGGCTCCAGTGTCACGATGCGTGCAATGCGCCGCGCACAGTCCTCCTTCGTGCCATTCGCCAGGTAGGCGATCTCACGCTCGCCAAGTATCTGCAGCCGGTAGGGGTGGATGTAGTTGAGGTAACCCACCAGGTCGGCCCCGGAGCGCGCAGCGCGCACCGCGACTTCGTCAAAGCGTCGCTCGGAGGCTCCGAGTCCGGCCACCCACTCCCACTTCAGCGGAGCGCGGAATTCCTCAAACAGGACGTCGGCGCTGACGACGGTGGGTTTCACCTGGCGCCGGGCGCGTTCAGGCGACCTGCGCCGACTGCCATTGAGAAATCAGGGCGTGCAATTGCGCCGCATCGGTGCTGGCGGCCATCTTGTCGCGCAGCGCGCCATCGCTAAGCAGCTCAGCGATTTCGGACAGGATTTCCAGGTGTTTCTGGGTTGCGGCTTCTGGCACCAGCAGGAAAATCAGCAAGCCAACCGGATGGTCATCCGGAGCGTCGAAGCCGATGGCGTTGGCGAGCTGAAATACCGCAGCCATGGGTGCGCGCAAACCTTTGATGCGTCCATGCGGAATTGCCACGCCATGGCCCAATCCGGTCGAGCCCAGACGTTCGCGCGAAAAAAGACTGTCTGTGACCAGGGCCCGGCTCAGACCGTGCAGATTCTCGAACAGCAAACCGGCCTCTTCAAAAGCTCGTTTTTTGCTGGTCGCCTCGACCTGCACAAGTACTTGCGCAGGCGGCAGGATGGAGGCAAGTCGGTTCATGGTCGGGTGGCAGATTATGCACACAAAAAAACCGCCCGGCACTGGCACGGGCGGTTCTGTCAACCGGGTATCTCCAGCGGCTTACATCAGGCGCTTGGGCGCGGCGTGGTGGTGGTCTTGCAGCCGGTCCTTGTGCCTTACCACCTGCCGGTCGAGTTTGTCCACGAGTTCGTCGACGGCAGCGTAGAGATCTTCGTGGGAGCTCTCGGCAAACAGGTCACTGCCCTTGACATGGATGTTGCATTCGGCGCGTTGCCGTCGTTCCTTTTCCTTCAGTTTTTCCACTGTCAACAGTACCTTGACATCGACCACCTGGTCGAAGTGGCGAATGATGCGGTCAAGCTTGGTCGTTACATAGTTTCTCAGGGCTGGGGTGACTTCGAGGTGATGACCGCTGATCGTCAAGTTCATGAATATCCTCCTGTTGTGTTCGCCGTTGAAAAAGCCGCATACATGCACATGGCCGGGAAGGCCATCCATGGACGGTGCGCCGCCCATGCAAACGACTATGCGCCGGTTGACCGCCAAAAGCAATCCCCCCGCGGCGCGCCATTCGAAATGGTTGTGACCAAGGGTGTGGTTTATGTGGCAAAAGTGAGCCAGCGCAAAGTCGGACTGGCGGCTACGCTGCCTTGCTTTCCTGCAGGTCTGGCTGGTGCAGGTGCAGTCGAACTGGATTCCGCCAAGGGTGGTCAGCAGCCATAACTCACGTTTGGGTGTCAGGGTTTGGGGCATCGTGCTTTTTGGGGTATTGCAATAGACTCTAGCATCCGGAAGTGATTGCATGAGCCTCGACACCATCATTCACTCCGGCATGCGCCAGTTTGGCCGTCCAACGGTCGGCTTGGTGCTGATGGGCGGCGGTGCGCGTACTGCCTACCAGGTCGGTGTGCTGCGTGCGCTGGCATCGATACTGCAAGCGCATCCGGGGGCGTCGCGCGGCTTTCCGTTCCAGGTGCTGGTTGGCACCTCTGCCGGTGCCATCAACGCGGCGTTCCTGGCGGGTCGAGCAAACCTTGGTTTGCGGGCCTTTGAACAGTTGGCAGAGTTCTGGAGCCGGTTGCGGTCTACCGACGTGTACCGTCTGAACGTTCCGCCGTGGGTGCGCTTCAGCCGTTTCGCCGTGGCGCTCGTTTTGTCCCGCAATGCGCGCGCCAATGGCGCCATGCTTGACAACAGCCCGTTGCTGGAGATCTTGCGCGAAGGGATTCTGGTGAACGGAGTGGAAGAGGCGTTGCGCTCAAACACCATCGACGCACTGGCCGTCACCGGTTCGAGTTACACCAGTGGCGTGCACTGGACCTTTTGCCAGACCGCCAGCCGGGCCGAGTTCAAGGGTTGGGCGCGCCCCGGGCGGCGCTCCGAGTACCACCGGGTGACGGTTGAGCACCTGATGGCGTCAAGCGCCCTTCCGTTCCTGTTTCCCGCGACACCGCTGACGGTGGACGGACGGACTGAGCATTTTGGCGATGGCTCCATGCGCCAGGTCACGCCGCTGTCCCCCGCCATGCACTTGGGCGCCCGCAAGATTTTGGTGGTGGGTGTCGGACAACCCGAGCGCCGGGGCCTGGTGGAGGGGCAGTCCGCGAGTCCGGTCAAGGGCCCGACCCTGGGCAGCATGGCAGGCCATGTGATGGCCAGTGTGTTTCACGATACCTTGCAGGCCGATGTGGAGCAGACCCAGCGCGTGACGCAGACCATCAATCGTCTGCCGCGCGAGGCCGCCGCCGCCATGCCCTACAAGTCTATCGACGTGCTCGCCATTGCCCCGTCCCGCTCGCTGGATGCGTTGGCGCAGCAGTTCACCAGCGAACTTCCGTCGGCCATCCGCGATGCTTTGGGTGGCCTGGGTGTGCTTAAGGGAAGTGGCGGCACGCTGGCCAGTTACCTGCTGTTTGAACCCGGTTTTGTGCAATCGCTGATCGCGCTCGGTGAAAGTGATGCACACAGCCTGAAGGCCGAGCTGCTCGAAATGATCCTGGGGTCATGAGCGCCGCCGCGCCGCTCCCGGGGCTCTCAGCGCCGCAGTCCGCAGGGTGGAGGGTAGTCCCGTAAGCCGGGCGCGGCGGGCGCCCGATGCGATAATTTGACGGCCCCATGCTCAATGTCTTCACGCTCGCCAACGGCCGCCTGTTTCAGGAGGAGATCGAGTCGCTGGAGGAGTTGTCGCGGTTCCAGCCGATCTGGGTGGACCTGGAGTCACCGACGCCGGACGAGAAACGCTGGATCAAGCAGTATTTCGGATTGTCCATACCCGACGACGCGATGGACGAGGATATCGAGGAGTCGGCGCGCTTTTATTCCGAGGACAACGGGGACCTGCATATTCGCAGCGACTTCCTGATCGCCGACGACGACGACCCGCGCACGGTGCGGGTGGCTTTCATCCTCAACCTGGCGAATGTCGAATTGCGCAGCAAGGGTGTATTGTTCTCCATCCACGACGAAGACGTGCCGGTGTTCCGCCTGTTGCGCATGCGCGCGCGTCGCGCGCCCGGGCTGATCGAGGACGCCAAAGAAGTCCTGCTCAAGTTGTTCGACGCCGACGCCGAATATTCGGCGGACACCCTCGAAGGCATCTATGTCGAGCTGGAAAAGGTCAGCAGCAAGGTCTTGTCGGGCGACGTGACCGACGTGCTGGCGGGCGAGGTGTTGGGTGCCATCGCGCGCCACGAGGACATGAACGGGCGCATCCGGCGCAACGTGATGGATACCCGGCGCGCGGTGAGTTTCATGATGCGCAGCAAGATGCTCAATGCCGAGCAATTTGAGGAAGCGCGTCAGATCCTGCGCGACATCGACTCGCTGGATTCGCACACTGCCTTCCTGTTTGACAAGATCAACTTCCTGATGGATGCGACGGTCGGCTTCATCAACATCAACCAGAACAAGATCATCAAGATTTTTTCCGTGGCCAGTGTGGCCTTGTTGCCACCAACCCTGATCGCCAGCCTCTACGGCATGAACTTTCAGTTCATGCCTGAACTGGGCTGGTCGTTGGGTTATCCCTATGCACTGGCATTGATGGCCAGCAGCGCCATCGTGCCGATGTGGTACTTCCGCCGACGCGGGTGGCTCAAGTAGGGCTCGTCTGCGCCAGCGGCAACGCGCGCAGCAGATGCTCCACAATGGCCGCGCTGTAGTGCCTGGCTACTTCGGCGATGAAGCGCTGAAAGTCCGTATGGGCAGTATCGTCGGCCCGGTCCGAGACCACACGAACCAGCGCAAACGGAACATCGTAGTCGCAGCACACCTGGGCTACGGCGGCACCTTCCATCTCCTGGGCCAGCGCATCAGGTAGCTCCGCGCGCAGGCGGGCGGACTCGGCGCCGGTCGAGACAAACCGGTCGCCACTCAGGATAAGGCCGTGGTGCAGCACCGGGGCGTGAATCCGGAACTCCGCCATCGCTGCCTCCCCCAGCAGACGCGGCGCATCGGCGAGGACACTTACGCACGCTGCTGCCAATTCGTTGCGCAGCGCGGGGTCGGTGGCAAAACGCGAATGGCCGTACAGCGGGACTTCGTGGCGGGGAAATAGCGGGGAAGCGTCCATGTCGTGCTGGAGCAGTGTTTCGGCAACGATCAAATCTCCTACCCGAACCCCATCTGCAAGCCCGCCAGCATCCCCGGTGAATACTACCGCCCGGGCCCGGAAGCGCTCCAGCAATGCCGTCGTGGTGGTAGCGGCCGCCACCTTGCCGATGCGTGACAACACAGCCACCACCGCCTGCCCATGCAAGTGGCCGCACCAGTAGGCACGTCCTGCAGCGCTGACAACTTGCGCATTGGGCATCTGTGCCAGCACGGCGCGCAGTTCCTCTTCCATGGCAGCGACGATGGCCAGTGGGCCGGTCGTGCGGGGCGGCCGCATCTTCGTCAGGGGTGGGTGCACGAAGATGCGCTACGCGGCAATACGCACAAAGAGCCCCGAAGCATGAAGGGCCATCTCGTCTTACTCGATCGCCTTCCCCATGTCCTCCACCACCTTCTTGGCGTCGCCAAACACCATCATGGTCTTGTCCATATAGAAGAGTTCATTGTCCAGCCCGGCGTAACCGGCCGCCATGGAGCGCTTGTTCACGATCACGGTCTTGGCCTTGTAGGCTTCCAGGATGGGCATGCCGTAGATGGCGCTGCCTTTAACGTGGGCCGCAGGGTTGACGACGTCATTGGCCCCCAGAATGATGGCCACGTCGGCCTGGCCGAACTCGCCATTGATGTCTTCCATCTCGAACACCTGGTCGTACGGAACCTCGGCCTCGGCCAGCAGCACGTTCATGTGTCCCGGCATACGCCCGGCCACCGGGTGGATGGCGTATTTCACGTTGATGCCCTTGGCGGTGAGCTTGGCCGCCAGTTCCTTGACAGCATGCTGGGCGCGCGCCACGGCAAGGCCGTAACCAGGGACGATCACTACGGTTTCCGCGTTGCCCAGCACAAACGCTGCGTCGTCGGCGCTGCCGGTCTTGACTGGACGCTGCAACGTGCTGCTGGTGGCTGCGACCGCGTCGCCGCCAAACCCGCCCAGAATCACGTTGAAGAATGAGCGGTTCATCGCCTTGCACATGATGTAGCTCAGGATCGCCCCCGACGAACCTACCAGTGAGCCGGCGATGATCAGCATGGCGTTGTTAAGGCTGAATCCGATACCCGCTGCCGCCCAGCCGGAGTAGCTGTTGAGCATCGACACCACCACCGGCATGTCGGCGCCGCCGATCGGGATGATGATCGTCACACCGAGCACGAAACTCAGCGCCAGCATGGCAAAAAACGCCGGCCAGCTCTCGGTGAACGCGAACACCAGGCCAAAACCAATGGTTGCCAGCCCCAGCACCAGGTTGATCATGTGTTGTCCAGCAAACGTGACCGGTGCGCCCTGGAAC